>JBAQYH010000486.1:0-4223 GCA_049299935.1 Methylobacter sp.
GCGTGGATGAGGGTATCGACAACTGTCATAAGGTATTCCTGTATTGGGTTGCCGAATTATAACTTTTTACCATTGGTTTTTGATAAAAATGACTATACAAAATAAATTGACTGTACAAGCTCTGCAATGGACAGGCAGCGCTTTAAAAGTGCTGGATCAGCGGAAATTGCCTGATGAAATCGTTTACGATGAATACACGGATGCGGTCGGCGTAACCGAAGCCATTACCAGCATGCGCGTTCGCGGCGCACCGGCTATCGGCATAGCCGCAGCCTACGGTGTGGCGCTGTCGGTCCGTAAGCACTACGCGCAGTCCAATCATTGGCGGCAAAAAGTCACGGCCGACATAGAGATGTTGGCAAAGTCCAGGCCTACGGCGGTTAATTTGTTCTGGGCGTTGGACCAGGTGAAGGCTGTGTTGGCCAAGCAGCTTGATAATCCGATTACGGCGGTGCTGGCTTGTGCGGAAAAAATCCATAACGATGACATTGCCGCCAATCACAAAATGGGCGAGCTGGGCGCGGATATTCTGGCCGGCGCCAAAGGCGTGATGACGCACTGCAACGCCGGCGCCTTGGCAACCGGCGGTTACGGCACAGCACTGGGCGTTATCCGTAGCGCTTATCAACGGGAGCGCCTCAACGTTTATGCGGGCGAAACCCGGCCCTGGCTGCAAGGCGCAAGGCTGACCGTTTGGGAGCTGGCGCAAGACGGCATCCCGGCGACCTTGATCGCCGATTCGGCGGCGGCATGGCTGATGAAATCCGGCGCTATCGATTGGATCGTCGTCGGCGCGGACCGCATTGCCGCAAATGGCGATGCCGCAAACAAAATCGGCACCTATTCCCTGGCCGTGTTAGCCAAACAGCATGGCGTTAAATTAATGGTGGCGGCGCCTACCTCGACCATCGACTGGAATATCGAGAACGGCGATAAGATAGAAATCGAACAACGCAACCCGAACGAATTACTGCCTGCCTGTTACATCAAGGAGGATTCCCTGGTCAGCGCCTGGAACCCGGTCTTTGACGTGACCCCGGCGGAACTGATCTCGGCGATTGTGACCGAGCGCGGCGTGGTATTGAATCCTGCCGAGCACGGCGTGAGAGGTTTAAGAAATGCAATTTGATAAGAAAGGCAACAATCCGGTACTGGCCGTCGGCTTTTTGTTTAAGGGCCTGAATTTATTGACCAGCCCGGAACTGCGTAAATTCATCATCATCCCCATGCTAATCAATGTGGTGTTGTACAGCGCCGCGTTAACCTTGGGATATTTTTATATTTCAGACTTGATCGATCAATTCATCCCCGGCTGGCTGAGTTGGTTGAGCTGGGTGTTATGGCCGTTGTTTTTTATCAGCTTTTTTATCGCCGGATTTTTCACCTTTACGGTATTGGCGAATCTGCTGGCCGCGCCTTTTTACGGCAAGTTATCGGCAAAAACGCTGGCCATGGTCAGCGGACAGGCTCTTGCAAGCGCTGAGCAGCCGTTGCCTAAAGTCCTTTTGGCGGAAGCAAAGCGCATGGGCTATCTAGGGACTCGCGCCTTGCCGCTGCTGATATTGTCGATTATTCCCGGCATCAATATAATCGCGCCTTTTTTATGGGCATTGTTCGGGGCCTGGGGCATGGCGCTGGAATATTTGGCTTACCCGTTGGAAAACCAGGGCGTGTTGTTTTCCGAGCAGAAAGAGCTGGTTAAGAGTGTCAGGTTGGGCGCGTTAAGCTTTGGCGGATTAGCCGTGGTGGGGCTGACTGTGCCGGTGTTGAATATTATCGTTGCCCCGGCTGCGGTGATTGGGGCTACGCTTTATTTTAATGAGGTTAGGCGGGATTGAGCGGTAGATGGTAAAGTGTTTGCTAGACGCTGATGCACCTAAAAAGGTGTTTATTTATAGTTAGATCATTAGGAACGCATTTATGAATCCACAGATACTTGAAAAATGGAACCGTTGGCTAGGAGAATCTGATTTAGAGGGTTCAATAGCGCATGAATTAGCAAATTTAGCTGTTATACGAGAGATTCATTCGGGCTTAAAACAAATGGTGGATAACAACAAGAATCTCCAGAAACCTAGCGCATTCTATTCAGTTGTACAGATAACTTATTCTCAATCCGTCTTGATGTATATTCGACGTCAAGTGCGTAGAGATAAAGACAGTGTCAGTCTTATCATGCTGGCTGATGATATTCTAAAAAATAGCGAACTGATTACAAAAGAATTTCATGCAAGCTTATACGCAATAAACCGACCGGATGAAGAACGCGAGCAATGGAAAAGGCTTGGGGAACGTGAATTTGTTAATTACTTTGAAGGTTCGCTTGGGGATCGTTTAGATCCTTACATAATTGAACAAGATATTCAGAAATTAGACAAAATCTCTAATGATAGCTCAGGCCTCACCGATAGAAGGCTTGCCCACCTAGATAAAAGAGCGCCAACTAGCATACCAATATATTCAGATATTGAGTCTTGGTGTGATGTTCTGAACGAAATCCTTATTAAATATATGCTTCTTCTTCGCGCCACTGGGTATAGGATAGAGCAACCGGCATTACAAGATGATTGGAAAAGTATTTTTCGTACTGCATGGTTGTAAGCAAAGCCATGTAGGCCGGAATAAGCCAGCTCGAGCGGTAGCGAGAACTGGTGTTTCCGGCAAACATTTCCAAATTTGCCGGAAACGCTACCTCGCGCTTACGCGCTTGGATGGCCTTATTCCGGCCTACGTCTAACGAGGCATGTTAATGCGAATGTACAATCCCCCGCATCCGGGCGAAATACTTTATGAACTCTGGCTGCAACCTCTAAATTTGACCATTACCCAAACAGCCAAAAAGCTGAATGTCACCCGAAAAACCATCTCTGCGTTAGTCAACGGTAAAACGGGTGTCAGCCCTGAAATGGCTTTGCGGCTGGAGTTGGCATTCGGCAAAAGCGCTGAATCGTGGCTTGCCGCTCAATCGACTTATGATTTGTGGCAACTGGAAGCAAAACGTGAAAGCTTAGGCGTTCATCGCGTGGCGGCTTAAGTCAGGTTGGACATGTGATTGGACTGCAGTCATATACATTAAACGTCGGGCAACGAAAAGCTGTTGCCCGACCGACGGAACTAACGCACCTAAAAAGGTGTCTTTTTATAGTTAGGTCTCCATGAAGGAGAAATTTTGCCAACAGTAATTTTCCCAAATCATTGTTCTGAAGAAGCGATTTTTGCCTTTTGCTCAGAGGTTGAAACGCATGCAGGAAAGGATAGTGTTCTAATTGATTTTTCTCATATGGGAAGAATCGAACCATTCACAATGGTTTATGTTGCCAAACAGATTAGAGATTTTAATAGATCAAATCCAGAAACCACAGTTTCCTGCACAGGTCATCAAAATAAGGGGTATGCAGCAAACATGGCATTTTTTAGAGCTTTTGGTCTAAAGCATGGGAGAGAGCCAAACTGCAAAGATGGTAATGAAAGGTTTGTACCTTTTACAATATTACGCATCCAGACAATAATAGACGAAACCAAAGAATGGGAGGCTGAGCAGGAGGTTATCGAGCGTCGCGCAGGGCATCTTGCAAAAATTCTAGCACAAGAAGAAAAAGGTAATCTTGTTGATGCCCTAACATTCTCTATTAGGGAAATTATGAGAAATGTCTTTGAGCATAGCAATTCCAGAAGTGTTGAATATTGTGCTCAATTTTGGCCTTCTTACGATAAGGTTGAGATTGTGATTATTGACAATGGAATTGGTCTTAGGAAATCATTGAAGTCTAATCCTTATATTCAGATAGACTCAGATTCAGATGCAATCCAGCAAGCCTTAATGCCCGCAATATCAAGTAAAAATTACAAAGGTACTCGTATAGATAGGAATAATCCTTGGCATAACTCAGGGTTCGGTCTTTACATGATCAACCGGATATGTCGTCTTGGTGGTTCATTCCTAATTTGCAGTGGAGATCATGCAATTAAGCTCAACGAAAATGGTAAAGCACACATCGAATTGGGGCATGAATTCAAAGGAACTGCCGTTCGTATGGTATTAAATACTAGTAAATTGACGGAACTGAGCAGTATGTTAGCCAAATTTAGGGATGAAGGTTATGAAATTGCTAAAGAGATTAAAGGAGTTGGAATGTATACAGCATCGGCTGCATCTCAAATGTTATCACGAGATTTTTCTAGAAATGCATAACTCCACATTATTTGTCTTGTTCTCACGTAGT
>JBAQYH010000487.1:0-3018 GCA_049299935.1 Methylobacter sp.
GGCCAGCACCGCTTCGGCAATCAGTTCACCGGCATTGGGGCCGACCATGCCTGCACCGAGTATCCTGCCGGTTTCCTTTTCGCAAAGTATTTTGGTCAAACCTTCCTTGCGTCCGAGGCTTAATGACCGCCCGCTGGCCGCCCAAGGGAAGGTCGCCTTGTCGTATGCTACGCCCTGTTGTTTGGCCTGGTTTTCAGTCAGCCCCATCCAGGTCACTTCAGGATCGGTATAAGCAACGGAAGGAATGGTCAAGGCGTCGAATCCGGCTTTTAAACCGGCCGCAACTTCAGCGGCAACCTTGCCTTCATGAGAAGCCTTGTGCGCCAGCATCGGATTGCCGACTATATCGCCTATCGCAAAAATATGCGGAACGTTAGTGCGCTGCTGCTTATCGACGGCGATAAAACCGATGTCATCGACATTAACCCCGGCCAGCTCAGCACTGATCTGCTTGCCGTTAGGCCTGCGCCCTACGGCGACCAGGACCGCATCGAATAGGGCCGAATCCGGCGCGCTCTTACCCTCAAAGGAAACTTTCAGGCCGTCTTTGTGCTTTTCAATTGCGGCAACCCGCGTTTCCAGCCAGATGTTTTTATATTGCTTTTTGATGCGCCGATACAGAGGGGTAACCAGATCGTTATCGCAGCCGGGAATGATCTGATCCATCAGTTCGACCACGCTGATTTCCGATCCCAATGCATGGTAAACGGTAGCCATTTCAAGACCGATGATGCCGCCGCCGACAATCAGCAGTTTCTTGGGAATTTCTTTTAATTCCAGCGCATCGGTCGAATCCCATAAGCGCGGGTCGTCATGCGGGAAAATAGGGATTTTAGTCGGATGCGATCCGGCCGCAATAATCGCCTGGTCGAAGCTGACGGTTGTTACGCCTGTTTCGGTTTTCACCTCGACCGTGTGGGATGAGATAAATTTCCCCGTACCCTGGACCAACGTGACTTTGCGCTGTTTTACCAAACGGGCCAAGCCATCAACCAGCGTCTTAGTGACGCTTTCTTTCCAGGCCCGAATTTTGTCTATATCGAAGCTTGGCTTGCCGTAGCTGAGGCCGTGTTGCTCGAACTCATCGACTTCGTGAACAATCTGCGCGACATGCAGCAAGGCTTTGGATGGAATACAGCCGACGTTGAGACACACGCCGCCCAGCGCCGGATAACGCTCGATCAAGACCACTTGCTTGCCTAAATCGGCGGCGCGGAATGCTGCCGTGTAACCGCCGGGGCCGCCGCCCAATACCAGAACTTCCGCATGTATCACAGACTCGTTAACCGCTGGATTAGCATCCATATTACCCTCCTTGATTAAAGTAACAACCGGCGAATATCGCCCAAATACTGTTTGACGGCCGCCATGAAGCGCGCGCCTTCGGCACCGTCGATCACCCGGTGATCGTAAGTCAGGTCGAGCGGCAACATCAGGCGCGGTATAAATTCCGTGCCATTCCAGACCGGCTGCATTTTGGCGCGGGTAACGCCGAGTATGGCCACTTCAGGCGCATTGACGATCGGCGTAAATGCCGTGCCGCCGATACCGCCGAGACTGGAAATAGTGATGCAACCGCCTTGCATATCGGCAGGCATCAGCTTGCCCAGCCGGGCTTTATTACTTTTCTCAGCCAATTCGGCGGATAATTCGTTGATGCCTTTAAGATTAACATTGCGCAGCACCGGCACCACCAGCCCGTTGGGTGTATCGACCGCGATACCGATATTGAAATATTTCTTGAATATCAGATTTTCGCCATCGGCAGACAGTGACGCGTTAAATTGCGGAAACTGTTCCATCGCGGCAACCAATGCCTTGATGATAAATATCAGGCCGGTAATTTTGATGTCTTCCTTGGATTTTTCGGCATTCAACGCAACGCGGAACGCTTCCATTTCGGTAATGTCCGCTTCGTCATGGTAGGTGACCATCGGCAGGTTCAGCCAGACACGACTCAAGTTTTGTCCGGTCAGCCGCTTGATTTTACTGAGTTTCTGTTCTTCTATAGCGCCGAATTGGGAGAAATCGACGCTCGGCATTGCCGGAATCCCGCTGCCGCCTTGTCCTACGCTTTCCGCCATAACTTTCTTGACGAAGTTTTTCACATCGTCTTTTAAGATACGTCCCTTACGGCCGCTGCCGGTGGTTATTTTCTGTATATCAACACCCAGCTCGCGGGCGAAAAGGCGGACCGCCGGTGTAGCGTGGGCGGCTATGGCGGAGGCGGTGCCGGCCGGGGTTTCCGGTGCCGATTCAGGCGCTGCAACGGCCGGTTGACTGACAGGTTCCGGTGCTTTTTCTACCGGCGCCTCCGCTTGCGGCACCGGTTCTGCCGGTTTGGCAACGCTCACTTCTTCGGTGCTTGCCAATACCGTCGCAATCAACGTCCCTTCAGAGACCTTATCGCCGGGTTTGATAAACAATTCCTGCACCGTTCCTGCCGCGCTGGACGGTAAATCCATACTGGCTTTGTCGGTTTCAAGCACCGCCAGGGTTTGCTCCAGTTTTACCTCATCGCCCGGTTTAACCAATACGTCGACTACGTCGATCTCCGCGACATTGCCGACATCAGGAACCTTAATTTCAATTAAAAAAGCCATCTTTGTCCTTCCGTTAAATTAGCCAGGGAGCTGTTGCATCAGGGTTTATGCCGTATTTGGCAATAGCCACATCCACTTTGGCGGCATCGAACTGCCCCAGGTCTGCCAGGCTCTTTAGCGCTGCAATCGTTACATGGTAGCGGTCTACCTCAAAAAACCGGCGCAGATTTTCGCGGGTATCGGAACGGCCGAAACCATCGGTGCCCAGTACCGTATAAGGGGCGAAAACCAGGCTGCGAATCTGTTCGGCAAAGGCGCGGGTGTAATCGCTGGCCGCTATCACCGGGCCTTGCGCATTGGCAAGACAGTGCGCAACATGGGATTGCTTCGGTGTTTCGGTGGGATGGAGACGATTCCAGCGCTCACAGGACTGGCCGTTTCTGGCCAGTTCGGTAAAGCTGGTGCAGCTCCATAA
>JBAQYH010000488.1:0-1501 GCA_049299935.1 Methylobacter sp.
GCCTCCATCCTGGCTATCAACAGCGAAGCGCCGCTGGTTTTTTCCGACAAGCCCTCAGCGGAAGAGAACCTGCGTTCCTTATCCGCCATTGCCGAAATATCCGCTGCCGGTATCGTAAAGCCGAATGGCGATACGCTGGCCGGCTATGCCCCTCCTCCGAACTCGGCGCAAAACCTGCCCGGAACCCTGCGGAATAGACTGCATCAAGCCTTTACCGATAAATTGCGCCTGGAACAGCCCGTGTTTGCAGCAACCAAACAAGAGCAGTCGGAATACAATCCCAACGGGCAAGTGATCGGACAGGTTTGGATCGAAGCCGATATGACCGGGGATTGGCTGGAACTGGCGACGACCTTGGGCATTTTCGTCTCGGTCATGTTAGGCATTTACGGCTTAGGCCGAATACTCAACAACCGGCTGGCTTATAGCGTCGTCAAGCCTTTGGAGGAATTGGCGCAAACGGCGCTTGAGATCGGCCAAAACCGCAATTATGACCGGCGGGTGCTGCTCCATCCGAGCATCACCGAGCTGAATGCGGTCGTGTACGGTTTCAACCAGATGCTGGAGCAAATCCAGTCTCGCGACTCGGAGCTGCAAAACCGGCGCGACCAGCTTGAGCAATACAATGAGGAACTCAAGGATTTCTCTTATATCGTTTCGCACGATTTACGGGCGCCGATAATTAATGTTCAGGGCTTTGTTAACGAATTAGGCTTGAGCCTGGATGAGTTGCGGAAAATCCTGGACGCTGAGCTGGTGCATATGCCTGAACATAAAAAATCCGCATTGCTGGAAATACTGGACGATGACATTCCAACCTCGACACGGTTTATTACCGGCGGCGTAGCCAAGATGAATCAGTTGCTATCCGGGATTTTAAAGATTTCGCGCCTGGGGCGGCAGGAATTGAATATCGGCACAGTCGACAGCCAACGCCTGGCGATCGATAACATCGAGGCAATAACCTATCAGAGCAACCGGGCTAAGGCCAAGTTCCAGGTCCGGCCTTTGCCGCAAGTCGAGGCCGACCCTTATTTGCTGTCCCAGATATTTGCCAATTTATTATCGAATGCGGTCAAGTATTTAGATCCCGATCGTCCCGGACAAATTGAGCTGTGGGCTGACGTTGAGGGCGATTACTTCAGGTTTTTTGTAAAGGATAACGGCTTGGGTATTTCAGAAAAAGACCAAAAGAAGGTTTTCGAAATGTTCCGCCGCGGCAGCAATCATAATGTAGAAGGTGAAGGAGTGGGACTGAATTACGTCAAATCGGCGGTTAAACGGCTGGGCGGAACCATTGCAATGGAAAGCATTGCCGGCCGGGGAAGCGTTTTCAGCTTTACGCTGCCTAAGGGATAGATGCCGCATTTGTCCACGAAAAACACGAAAGGCACGAAAAAAAAGCACAGCTGCGTATCCAAACGGGGAAGCGGGCAAACTGCGGCTTTTAGATTTATGTCAGCCCCAAACAAGCCCGTTTAAGCACAGCGAAAACAGGCGT
>JBAQYH010000489.1:0-1653 GCA_049299935.1 Methylobacter sp.
GGATAGATAACAGCAAGGTAATTCCAATAACTCGTCAATCAGGCACCGATAAGAGGCCAACATTCCTAAAGTCAAAGCTATATATCAATTTTTCTAATGACGCAGATCTTGAATATAGCCTAGATGACTTACTTCGGGTTCTTCTGAACTCTCCGCTGTACGAAAAACCGCCAATAGGGACTAACCCTTTCAAACCATTAGAAGGCGCACGCCCTGATCGTGCTTCGGATGGTGTGAAAGAGGTCATGAAGGCGGTGGCCATATGCTATAAGCGTTGGAAAGAGAAATTCATAATATTTGAATGTCTTGTTAATAATGTTCCAATGCACCGTCTAACGCTTGATCGGTACCTTCAGATCGCAGTCAATCAAGAGCTTATCGAGTGGTATGGTGATAAGGCATTGATAATTACAGAAGAGGGTATTGATTACTTGATCTCTCATGGAATCATTGAGGCATAACCAAATCTTGAACCGGACACGCGCCACGCTTGAGTTTGTGAAAGGTACCGGTGCTACGGCGCGTGCCGGTTAAGATTGCCGTTAGCAGGACCGGACTTATGAGTTCATGGGGCTTTGCGGTATGTCACAGAGTCAAATTAGTTTTATTTACGGCAAAATGCTTCGCGGTGGAATTGATCAGAAGACAGAGGTCAGGCATCAAAAAATGAAAGATGAACTGAGCACTGCGGGGTGGACATACGTCGACGGACGCCGAACGTCGCGGACGTCTCCTGTTACCCTGTCCGGAGTGTATCGGCCATTCGTCATAAGGAATGTAGGATGGTTAACGTAGACGGGTTGCTCGCCAGAAAAGTCTCCTATCAAGCGTCTGCATGGTCTCTTCCAACTGACGAACCCTCTCTGCAGGAGGTTCTCAACGATATTCGTGAGTGCAGGTATGCGGAGCAAATACTCCACCTCCGATATCTGATATCCCGAGGGGAAAGAGAGCAATATGGTGTGGAGAAGAAACGCCTGCCAGGTGTCACGTTCAGCGGGACATTCGATGGCAGGCGCCAAATTGGGCAACTCAAAACTTACAACGATCTTCTGGTTCTTGACATTGATGACATGAGCAAGGATGCCCTCATGGCCGCGAGCAGTGCTCTTCGGGAGGATATTCACGTACTGGCCTACTGGATGTCACCTTCGGCGGAGGGGTTGAAGGGCTTGGTTGCCCTCTCTTTCTCCGAAGAACTCGAACAGCTCGATGTTGTGCCCAGGCACCGCAGTGCCTTTGCGCTAGTTTCGAACTACTTCAAGCAAACATACGACATCTGTCTCGATCAGTCAGGCAGCGACATTACGCGACTTTGCTTCCTTTCAAGCGACCCAGCGCTTTACTTCCGGCTTGGTTCCGCTCCATTCATGGTGTCAGAAATTCCCGATTCAATGAGGCCCAGGAGATCCAACTCTCCTGAGCGCCGTTCAGCGAAAGCATTCACTGCATCGAAGGCGACGCCAAGGCATCTTCTTTATCGGACAGAAGGAAAAAATGAAGCCTGCGACAGAGCCGTAATGGGCTCAGTGATCAAGTATCTCGAAAAGCGCCATCTTTCAATCACGGCGAGCTACGAGAGATGGGTTCGGGTTGCTTTGGCGATTGCGAGCACTTTCACCTACGATGTAGGGAAACAGTATTTCCTTCGAT
>JBAQYH010000490.1:0-1626 GCA_049299935.1 Methylobacter sp.
AAAGAGGGGGAGAATATGGCATTCAGTAAATCGCTGTACTATCCGTGGATCGATGTGCGCGATGAAGCGTGGTTGAAATCGGCGGCGCTCTACTGGGATATGATTCAAACCATAGTCCCCGAAGCGCTCGACAGACCTTACTCCACAAAGACCGCCAGGCAGCTCCAAGACGAGGGAATTCTGGTTCCCCTGAGAGTGCGGTCAGATTTGCGTGAAATTGAAGGCCTCACTCAAGATGTACTCACCTATTTACGTAGCCAGGAAGGCATGGAACTCCTCACCGGAGCGAACCGCAACCACGTTTACCTGCACCCCGATAAACTGCCCAACTCGGTGCGCCACCTTGCAAGAATGCACCCAGAAAAGATATCGCATGAAATCAGGTATATGCTCGAAGAATCAGGGCTTTCACGTCCATCTAGAGGCGGGTTTTTGGAAGTGGATGATGAGTTTGCAAATTTCTACATGACCTTGCTTGCCACACGATTATCCGAAAGCATCGGTGCTGGGCTTGTCACATCATCCTCGCTCCCACACAGACTGAGCTTGAAGGCCAAAACAGATTCACAAATGACGGACATCATAGGTTCTTCCGAAAGGCACGGGTACGAGTATCAACTTTACAGAAAAGGCAGGACGGTTCGCCGCGAACTCGCTCAAGGTATGCTTGTGGAACTGATGTTAGAAGAAATCGCAGTCGATCCAGCAACACCGATCGAAAGGATCATCGAGTACCGAAAGGGGCATTCCCCAGAACTGGGCAGGTTTCGAGCCAAGGTGGGGCAATTGACTTCATCCCTTCCTGAGGACGCACCCTTGCAAGCCATGCGTCAGCAGGTCAGCGACTTGTACGTTAATGAAGTAAAGCCCGCTATAGACGACCTCAAGAAGAGTTTGACGAGTGGCAGAAACAAATGGCTCACGAGCGGTTGGATGTGCTTGGCTTGTTTTTCGGTCGGTTCGTCGTCGGTTTTGCTGGGAATGGGGTTGGCTACGGCGAATGCACTTTTGGTAGGGGCTGGCATTTCTCTGGTGGGGTCGGGCATTCTCTACAATGTAGCTAAACGGGATTCGTTAAGGGCAAATCCGTATTCCTACCTGATGTCGCTGCAGAAGGAAATGCCCTAACAACAGTTTGGAGTCGGACGAGCGACCACGCGGTGCACATTGGTCGGTGTTCCCTGTGGACTCCTTGGCCGCGTGGTCGCTCGCCGCTCAATGACTGGGCGAACCGCATAGGTTGAGTGAGAGACACAACATGACGTTACAGAATAGCGAAAACGAGCAAACAGGCCGAACTGTCTGGGATGTTGTCATTCTTCTGCTCAACGTTCTGCGCAAACGTAAGAAGTCCATCGTGTTTCTCGTCCTTACGGCTCTCGCGGTTTTTAGCGCCTCCTGGCTTTTCTCTCATCTGCTAGCCTCTGAGGGTACTCCGGTTCGGGTGTTGGGATTGATCGAATATACCAAGGGCACCTCTGATATCAGCCAGGTGGGCTACGTTCCAGTTTCAGCCGTCACATCCGAAGATAAGCACGAACTGAAACCTGGAACGGCGGTAACTATTAGGGCCAACAGTACCATTTTGCGAAGTAGCCCCCATTCTGAATCAGGCGTGAGAATCGT
>JBAQYH010000491.1:0-2659 GCA_049299935.1 Methylobacter sp.
CCCCAGAATTTCGGTCCTGAAATCATCGGGCCGGTCCGACCAGCGGATGCCGCCGCGGGAAATCTTGCCGCTGCGTAAATGGATGCCTTCCATATCCACCGCATGGATATAAATCTCGTTTTGCGGCTTGGGCGCGGGCATGTCGATAATGCCCAGGCTGTTAATTTTAAAAGCGATGAAATACTCTGCCAGACTGCGGCCGCGGCGCAGATGGAAGTTACAACGCATCGTCGCATCGATCAGGTTAAACAGGGTGCGCAAAATCCGGTCGTCGTTAATATCGGAAACCGAAGCGATGCTTTCCAGCAATTGCAAGCGTAGCGGAAATGAAGCCTGCTCTTCCCTGATCGCCGGATCGTCCCATTCGGGGTTCGGCCTAAAGCGGGCTTCAAAGTAATTGAACAAGCCTAGCGCAACCTGCGGATTGTTAAGCAAGGCATGATGAATAGTAGCGCGGGTGGTTCGATGTCCCAGTTGCAAATAATAATTCCGGTAAGCCCTAAGTACATCGATTTCCTGCCAAGTCATGCCGGTCAGGACGCACAACTTGTTCAGCGCGTCATTTTCAACGGTTCCGGCCATCATCACCTGAATGGTTTCCAGCATCCGGCATCTTAACTTGGAGAATGGAGCGCACTGGCTTTTTGCCTTGATGGTGAAACTTTTAATAAACAGGGTGACGCCATCAACCGTAACCGGGAACTGTACCTGATCCATCACCCTTAGATGCATGTTTTCCAGAACCGGAATATATTCGTCCAGATAACGCGGCTGGCGGCTGTAAAAATGTAACCGGTAATGATCAATTTGCCTGTTGGGATTAAGCAGGCTGATACGCTGGTTGTTGGATGCAAGAACCTGTTCAAGATGCAGCATGTCTTTCAACGCATAACGCGGCGAAACCTGCGCCCGGTATTCAGCTGAAAATACTGTATGGTATTTTTGCCACAGCCGGTGACCGGCTTTTTTGCCCAAAGCTCTTTCAGCGAGTTGCTGCAAGGCCGACTGCCAGGTTTTGGTAGGTCTGTTCAATTGCTTATCCGGTAGTTGTAAAAATAACGACTAAATAGACACGAATTTAATACTTTTACCCGTTATCCCCTTGTTACTACGCTTAGCCAATTTTTTTGGAAATCCCCCCTCAATTACACCAGTGCGGGCCGAAAAATGTGCGGATAAAGGAAGCACTCCGTTCGTGGAGTTAACTGGAGTGCTGTGTTAAATGAGTGGAACGCTTGGCAATATCAATTAATGAACGCAATGCCTCATTAACAGCCTTAGCGTCTGGAAATGCCTCGATAACATCCGGTTCCAAGCGAACCATATCGCCAAATTTTTTGCGCCCAGGACCGATTTTTCTTACCTGTAAGCTTTTTAAATCATATTCAGGCCTCAGTTCATCTTCCATTTCAATCTTGTTCATATGCTTTCCGCTCCAATTGTGTTGCTTCTCTTGCGCTAATTAACCGAATGACATCGTCACGTTCCATATACGAAATAAACAACAATCGTCCTTGATGCGATTCCCCTATTAAAATATAACGGTGTTCGCCATAGGAATGATCCGGATCGTAGAAATCCACATACAAAGGATTATTAAAAACCGTCCCGGCTTCTTCAAATGTAACGCCATGCTTTGAGAGATTGGCTGTTGCTTTGTCTTCATTCCATTCATATTTCATAGCCGGATTGTATTTAGCGTACGGTGAAAAGTCTATGGTTGTGTAAGGATTGCACTTACCGTGTTGGTCCTACATGGCTGGTTATAATCGTTTTCTTTAAACCTTCGCGTCTTCGTGGTGAAGCCCTTTAACTTAGATATTTGATAATTTCCAACACATTGCTATCGCCCTGCCGGGTATAGGTGACCGAATCCATCAAGGTGCGGATGAAGAATATGCCCATGCCGCCTTCTTTGGGATGATCAAAATCCGGTAGCGGCACAGTTTCCAGATCGAAACCCTGGCCGTGATCGTACACCTTGATATTCAGTTCATTTTCCTGGATACAGATGGTTATTTTGACGGTGTCTTTCGGATTGCCGTGATCTGCATGCTTGATCGCATTGACGGTCGCTTCCGTTAACACCAGATTTAAATGGTAAGCCAATGCCTCGCGGTCACCGGAAAAGTCATCCAGTTCTTTCGCTATATGCTCGCCGATGCTTCCGATCAAATCCAGATATTTGGTCTGCGTCGGAATGATTACCTCTACCTGAATAACCGAATTACACATATCCAACCTCTAGGTTTCGCCTTCAAAAGCCTCATTTAAATCCGTATAGATCTCAAACACCCTGTTCAAGCGGGTCAACTCAAACATCGATAACACCTGCGGCTGCATATTGGCTATAGCCAGCTTGCCCGACCTGACCGCCGCATTTTTATAGCCCGACAGCAAAGCGCCCAAACCGGAGCTGTCAATAAAACGCACCTGTTCCAGCTGGACGATAATATTGACTTCGCCCTGCTCTATCAGGTGCAAAATGACTTCCTTCAATTCGCCGGAATTATGGGCGTCTATCCGCTCTTCCTTAACATAAAGGACGGTGCAGCCGTTTAATTTTTCCTGCTTCAAATTCATAGGCTTTTCTTGAGTGTGATGAATATTTGGAACAAACCCTGTAATCGAATCATAGCACCATAAGCGGCATTGCAAA
>JBAQYH010000492.1:0-2008 GCA_049299935.1 Methylobacter sp.
GGTTTGAACACTGCCGCTGGTGGGATTAAGCGTGCCGCAGATCATTTGCAGTAAAGTGGATTTACCGCTGCCGTTCCGCCCGATGATGCCAACGGTTTCGCCTTTTTTGATTTCGAACGAAACATCCCTGAGCGCCCAGAATTCGCGAAAGTATTGCCTGGGACTCTGCCTGGTCAAATACCGCAAACGCGGCAGGACAAACTGCTTGAGCCTGTCACGCGGGGCCTCGTAGATATGGTAGCACTTGGAAAGATTGCTAACTCGGATAGCGATGTCAGTCATGACTTTTTGCTTTCTTAACAGAATTTTTTGGTTATAGTCTCAAACATTGGAACAATGTTCTAATGTACGCAATATGCTTTGCCGCAACGGTCCCACATTTCCAGTGTATTCGTGTGTCACGCTGTTGCGAAGGCTGCGCGCTTCAATCCGATCGGCAACGCTTGGTATCACCCCCTGCCTTTCAGTACGATTGAGATTGCCCAATGCTATTCCGATAGGTTCCAGTTGCAATCAGGCAGGCGGGAAGAAATTTGTCTCCCTTTGCGCCTTGTGCAGTGTAGATGAGGCAATTGCATTCTTTTAGTTACGACGCGCCGAAGGTGGCCCAGCCTTGCGGCATGACCTGCGCCCGTTGTTTGATAATTAGGCAGCATACACATGGCTTTTGAAAATAATTGGAGTCATTTTTACGACAGGCTATATCTTATTTTCGCGTTTGAAATTCGGGGCCATTATACCGCATTACACTTTTACACTTTCCGATATTTTTAACGCGAAGGTGATATTGAAACACTCTTCGTTGGTGATCAGCGGGAAATCGGGGAGGGATTAGAGAACATCAGCAAAACCCTTTCTGGTTTTTTGGAACCACGCATAGCCTACCCAAGCAACTACCGTGGCAGCGAGGGCGTAAATGCCAAGCCCAGCCCAATCCGGCTGGTGCCCCCAGATCAGCACTTCTCGCGACTGCTCAATGATGAAGGTGAGCGGGTTAGCCATGATAAACGGGCGAAACTTTTCCGGCACGGCGGTCACCGGATAAAACACCGGCGAAAGAAACATCAGCACCGTGGTAATGATACCGATAGTCTGCCCAACGTCACGCAAAAATACGCCTAGGGATGCCAATATCCAAGCCAAGCCGAGCGTGAGAATGACAAGCGGCAGCAATACAAGCGGGATAAAAACCGCTGTCCAGTTCAAATAGCCGTTAAAAAGTGCAAAAGCGGCCAACAGCACACCAAGACTGATAAGACTATGAAAGAGCGACGCCCCCATCGCAATAACGGGCAGTATTTCAATCGGAAACACCACTTTCTTGACGTAATTGACGCTGGAAAGAATCAATCCCGGGGCTCGGTTGAGCACCTCGCTAAATAGGCTAAGCACGATCATGCCCACAAAAAGAACCACGGCGAATTGTGTTTTGCTATCGTCACCGCCAATCCCGCCCCAGCGAGACTTGAAAATCTCTGAGAAAACGAAGGTATACACCACCAGCATAAACACCGGGTTGAAAAACGACCACGCCAAACCCATCACAGAACCTTTGTAGCGGCCTACCACTTCGCGTTTGGTCATTTGTGCGATCAGCTGGCGGTTGCGCCAGAGGCTTTTGACCAGCGCCCAAAGGGAAGTAGGCTGGGCCGCATGGGGATTTATTCCCATCTGGGAAGCGGCGGTCATGCAAAGTGCTCCGCTTCGGCCAAGGGTTTGGCTTGTTGGTCTTTTGCAGACAAGGCGGGGTCGCCCTGGATCGGCCAGTGGATGCCGATCGCCGGGTCATTCCAGGCAATGCTGCGCTCGAATTCCGGCGCCCAGTAGTCGGTGGTTTTGTACAGGAATTCTGCGCTATCCGAAATCACGACAAATCCATGCGCGAAGCCTTCGGGTATCCACAACATGCGTTTGTTTTCGGCGGTCAGTTCCAGTCCAATATGCTGCCCGAAGGTGGGTGAGCTGCGGCGAATGTCCACGGCCACGTCGAAGACGGCGCCTTGCACGA
>JBAQYH010000493.1:0-2442 GCA_049299935.1 Methylobacter sp.
CAGCCAACGGCTGGATTGATGTTGAAAATATCGGCGGATTTATTGTTGGTTCGACTGACTTTAATCAAGGGACAACGGTCGTCAAAGCTTTCGGCAACATCACAGTCAAAGCAATGTCCCCTCTTACGGTTAATGGGGAAGTCATTTCAACCAATGGCACTGTTAGCCTGACGGCAAGCAATGGCGACACCCTCTCCATTAATGCGCCTCTTTCCGCAGCCGGGGGTATTGCTCTGGAAGGTGGCACGCTTACTGGAAACAACTCGGGGTCAGTGACACAATTTTTTAAAGATTCTACGCCAGGTGAAACTACGGACTCTACGTCTGGAGGAACTACAACCGGAACTACTACTGATTCAACAAGCGTTATAACCACAGCCTTAACGGATTCCACACAGCAAAATACTGCCGTGGTGGTGGGAACAACATCCCAAACAAGCACTGGATCGGATATTACCAACAATTCGACCACTAACAACACTAATACCGCTAATACCACAGACGAATCTACAGAATTCATCGTAAAAAAACAAAACTCTAAGCAGTGCACTAAATGATAATCTATTCATCCTTTTTCTGTAGAACCAACATGCCTGTTCAAATAGCTCAAATTGTTAAAAGTTACAGCTTATGGCTATGCTTGTTAATGATCGCCCTACCCGTCTATGCGGGACCTCAAGTCGTTGGCCATATCAGCTTTGTGAAAGGCAGCAATGCCGCCCAGCAACCGGGAGAGGCGCCTAGAATTCTGGGCAAAGACACGGAGATTTTTCAGGGCGACAATATCCAGACCACCGAACGCAGTTTTGTCATTGTCGAATTTACCGACGGCGCCAAGGTTACCGTGCGCCCGAACAGTAACTTCAGTATCGATCATTACGGCACCGAATCCACCAATAAAACCGCACAGTTGGTGTTGCATCAAGGCGGCGTCAACACCAGCACCGGCGCTATTGCCAAGGATAATCCCGAAAACTTTCAAATAAAAACGCCTACAGCCACTGTTAAGCCTAAATCTGAAAAAGCCGAATTTAATGTCCGTATTTGCGACAAGGAATGCGAAGAAAACGGAAAAAAAGAAGCTGCCAATACGGAGAGAACGGAGCAAAGCGTAGTGGCTCGTGTGGTTGAGATTAAAGGCGAAGTAGCCGCTATAAACCGTGCCGACAAGAACGCAAAAGAGCGCCCCCTGTCACTGGGCAACCCCTTGTACAACTCCGACTCCGTTTATAGCGAAAAGAATAGTTATGCGCTGTTGGTATTTCCCGACGGTCAAAAAGTCACGCTGCAACCCGACAGCGAAATGGATATTAAACAATATAATTTTCAGGTTAAAGGAAAAAAAGACCAGGTTTTATTACGTTTAGCCGCCGGGGGGCTGCGGGCGTTAACAGGCAGTATCGGCAAAAACAATCATGACGCCTATGCCTTGGACACTCCGGTCGCCACTATCGGCATCAGGGGCACACTGACATACACAGTTATAAACGGACCGCAGTTTGAACATAGAACCGAGAGCGGGCTATCCTTTGTACGCGATGCAAAAGGAGAATGGGATGTACCTCAGGGCTATAGCCTCTCCAAATCCGATCCCAATGAAATTCCCCTGGTGTTTCCTACGCCGCACTATGTCGCTCCGCCCTTGGGCCCCAAACTGGAACAAAATGACACTGAAACCAGGAAACTGTTTGAGAAAAGGCCTCCTGCCGCAGGAGATACCATTACCGATGCTAAAACAGGAACACATACCGTTGAAAATAACAACAATAACAATATCGAAAAAACCGAAGTGAATGAAGGCGAAAGCGGCGCTGCAAAAACGGGTGGCGAAACAACGATATTATCCAATCAACCGGTTAATAGGGAATCCGACAACAATTCACCTGGTAACAATCCGTCTAATAATGGGAGTTTATTAGACGATGACCCGAGCAACTTACTCGATGGCTGCTAATGCAACACTGGAAATGATTCGGCCACACAACGTAAAAAAATCATGAAAAAACAACAAAAAATGGATAAAAAAATTCATTGGGTTACCACCTGCTTGGTCAGGCCAACTTTAATCATTGCCGGCTTGTGCCTCATTCCCCCAGCGCCTTGCCTGGCCGCTGCACCGCCGGAGTTCAGATTTAACGTTAAGCACTTTTCGATTGAGGGGGTGTCGCCGCTTTCTCAAACGTTTATTGACGACTATTTTAAACCGCTACAAAACCGTCCATACACCCTTAAAGAGTTACAGGACGTCAGTAAAGCGCTTGAGCAGATTATTCACGAGCAGGGATATCCGTTTTATCGGGTTACAGTGCCGCCTCAAACGCTGGCTAGCGGTGATGTAAAGCTGCAAGTTATCTCCTTTACCCTGGGTGAAATCGAAGTAACCGGTAATAACTATTTTACCAAGGACAACATCATTGCCAGCCTGCCTGTCCTTAGTAAGCC
>JBAQYH010000494.1:0-1950 GCA_049299935.1 Methylobacter sp.
AGCTTGCCTTGCGGATTGTACAAATAGGTGGAGGGCAGGCCGTCGGTCGGGCCGACTTGTGCGGCAAGCCTGCTGTTGCCCAACACGATGGGGTAGGAGATGAAATAATCGTCGGCGAAGCGGATTACTTCTTTCGGATTTTTGTAGTCCATCGCCACGCCGATCACCACTAGGTCTTTGTCCTTGTGTTTGTCGTGCAGCGCGACGAGGTCGGGGATTTCGTCGAGGCAGGGCGGGCACCAGGTCGCCCAGAAATTGACCAGCACCCATTTGCCGCGTAAGCCCGCGAGGGTGTGGGTTTTGCCCTGTGTGTCCTGGAAGCTGAAGCTTTCGGCATGGCCGGTCAGCGAGACGCACAACAGCAGCCATGGAAGGAGGAAGCGCGCGGGTTTAAGCATGGTCGTGCGAGCCTTTCTCCGCGCCGCGAGCTTCGGCGGCGTGGGTAAAATACAGCGCCAAGCCGATCAGCGCGATGCTGCCGCCGAGATAGAGCAGATCGAGGGGCGTTTTCATGTCTATCCTGAGCGCCTGTTCGAATAGCGTGACGATCAGGATCATCAGGATCACCTTGGCGAGTCGCGCTTTCAGGTCGTCCAGGTTCTCGATCACCAGTATCTTGCTGGAAGCCTTACTGCCGCTTGCTGCGTCTATATCGCTGATGAACAACTCATACAGCCCGAGCGAAAATATCAGCATGAAGGTAGCCAGCAAATAGCCGTCCACCACGCCGACAATATGCGTGATGGTGGCATCGTGCAGCTCCTGGCGGGCGGTCTGCGCCATGTCGGAGTCGGCGTAATGAACGATGTGGGCAATCAGGTACCACACGTCCACCGTGGCCATGTAAAAAATCGCGAAACCCGCCGCCATGCAGGCGACAACCGCGCACAGGATGACGTAGCGGCTACGCCACAGCGCGCCTTCGAACAACAATTCCAACTGTTTTAACATCGGGTATTTCTCCTTATTTTGAGAGGCTAGAGGCTAGAGACTAGTGAATGCCGCGCTACGCGCCGGGGTTTTTCCGTCCGCTAGTCCCTCGCCTCTAAATAAAAGCAGCCCTGCATTCGCTATATGGTATCCTTTTTTTTCAAAGAGATATTTTACAAATCGAATAATTCTTTCTAAAATTGTTCTCTCTCACCCTTGTCTGCTCCCGCTCGCGGGAAAGGGGGACGAAGTCTCGCTTTGCGAGTTATACTTTAACGACAAACAATGGATCAGCCCGCTATGTCGCTCAAACTCTCCGTCCCCGCTCCAGCGCAACAAACGAATATACCCGTAGAGACGCGGGTCGATCAAGTCAGTTCCTGGCTGGGGCAACTTTCCAGCGGTTATGTCGCGGAAGCGGCAACCGAAATGTACAAAGCTTTGGCTGCGCTTAACCGTTACCCAATGGAAGCCGCCTCGCGCATGGAGTTGTTGGAAGCTTATCGCACCGCCATCGACAACCTGTTGCCGGCAATGAAAACGCAGTTCGTCATCGTTCCGCTGCCGTTGCCGGAGAAAAATCGGCGCGTCGCCGAATTGAACCGGCAGCTTTATGTCGAGTTGGGATACGGCTATAAAATCGTGTTGCTGGAATGTATCAATCATCCCTCGGCGATCAACGTGCAGCGCGCCATTTCCAGCCTGGGGCAGGTACTCGCAATCTGCTATGAAACCTATGCGCCGGTGCCGGCGGGGGTGTGGTCGGAAATTCACCAGCTTTATCGCTTCGCGGCGCAGCACGGCCTGCTCGACAAATTAGTGCAGGAAGGCACGGCATCCGTCAGCGCCGGTTTTTCCTACAAGCAGGCGCTGTTGCTGGCGGTGGTCGATCCGTACCATTTGATGCAAGGCGAAGTCATCCGCATTCTGGATTACATCGGGCGCTTTGCCCAACTCACGCAACTCCAGATGGAAGCGCAAATCGGCGAAGCCGGCGGCCTGTTCCTGGTGAGGCTGGAC
>JBAQYH010000495.1:0-1537 GCA_049299935.1 Methylobacter sp.
CTGATGTTACGCACGGACATGATAAAAAAGCATCGTCCACGAAAAGCACGAAGTCAGGCAGGGTGGGTGTTTCCGGCACAATCGGAGTGCCGGAAACGCTTTCGCTCCTGCTCACGCCCCTTACCTACATCCATGTAGGCAACGCCGGTTCTCGCTATCGCTTGAACCGGCTTATTCCGGCCTACGTAGCTACGTTGCTAATTTTTCGTGCCTTTCGTGCTTTTCGTGGACAATGCGTAACATCAGTTAGGATATAAAAGGCATCGCCGATGGTTTAGGGTAGCCGGGAGTGTGGACATTGGCGGCAGCTATCCATTTTGAGTGTATTTATCTCGAATAGCGATAAATTCATCCAAATGGTCAAAAAACAAGGTAACCATATCCGGATCGAAATGCCTGCCTCTTTCTTGTTCAAAAATCACTAAAATCTCTTCCAAACTCTTCGCGGGCTTATAGCAGCGCATGGCTCCCAGTGCATCGAACACATCGGCAACAGCTGTAATGCGCCCCGCGACACTGATTTCTTCACCTTTAAGGCCGTAGGGATAACCGGTGCCGTCCCATTTTTCATGATGTTCCAACGTAATAGTCGCCGCCAATTTAAATAACGGGCGTTGCGACATGCTGAGCATCTGAAAGCCCAAATGACTGTGCGTTTTCATGATTTTCCATTCTTCATCAGTCAACGCCCCCGGTTTATTCAAAATACTATCGGGAATAGCGACTTTACCGATGTCGTGCATGGAAGCGGCTTGTTTCATCAGCTCCAATTCTTCATAACCGTACAATTTTGCCAATAAATACGAATATTCGGCGACACGTTTCACATGCTGTCCCGTTTCATGGGAACGGGTCTCGCAAACTTGCCCCATGGTGAAGATAAGCTCTTGCTGGGTATCGATGATTTCCTGGTTCAAGTCCTCGATTTCACGGATGCCTAGCGCTATTTTTGCTTCCATGTCATCTTCATAGGCTTTTAACTGCAAATGAGTGGCGACGCGGGCCTTTACTTCTTCAAATTGAAAAGGTTTGTTTATGTAGTCGAGGCCGCCTGCATTAAAGGCTTTGATTTTATCGGCAACGTCATTCAATGCGCTGATAAATAAAACAGGAATATTCCTGGTTTCCGGATTTTGTTTTAACGCCTCGCAGACTTCATAACCGTTCATTTCGGGCATTTTGATATCCAGCAAAATCAAGTCCGGCTTTTTTTTGGCAACCGCTTGTAATGCAAGAACGCCGCTGTTGGCGGGACGGACTTTATAACCTTCTTCTTTTAGTAGGGTCGATAATAACTGTAAATTGGCCAAGGTATCGTCGACAATTAAAATGTCAGCTGTATATTCCAAAGGTAATCCTTTATCGGTGATTTTGATGAACTTAACTTTTTTGCGTAAAAGTAACACACTGCGTTTTTTTTCCCTACACTAAACAACTGTCATACTTTACCGGCCATCCGCCGCCTCGGTAAGATGGATAATCCGGTCGAATTGATAGTATTGAGCCAGCTCCTGCAAACCATCGGCAACATCGGGAG
>JBAQYH010000496.1:0-10385 GCA_049299935.1 Methylobacter sp.
GGGTTGGGGTGAGGAGAATAAAAATAAGGAAAAAAGCCTTATTTGATCCCCTCATCCTAACCTTCTCCCTGAGGGAGAAGGGACTGTCCATCCTTAACTTAATGGCAGTGACGCGCCGCGTGGGAATGCAGTCTGAACCGCTCTGCGGTTCGGGACGCCGGAGCGTCCCTCACTGGGTTACCACGCGGAGCGTGGGAACCATAAGAAGAAGTTGTTTTTTGCCAAATCCTTAATAAGAGGGTGTTCATTAATTGTTTTACACTTTTATAAATTAAATGGAAGATTTTTACATAAATATAGGCCTTATCCTGCTGTTGATATTGATAAATGGGGTGTTTTCCATGTCGGAAATGTCCGTTGTCTCATCAACCAAAGCACGGCTGCAAAAATTAATCTCAGAACGACGTTTGGGAGCCAAAGCCGCGCTTGCGCTCCACGAAAAGCCCACACATTTCTTATCAACTGTACAAGTCGGCATCACTGCGGTTGGTATTTTGAGCGGGGCATTCGGTGAGAATGTGTTACGTACACCCTTGTATGAGGAGATTTTGAAAACCCCATTGCTGGCACCTTATGCAGAAACGCTGGCTTTAATCCTGACCGTCACAATCATTACTTATTTTTCAGTGGTACTTGGAGAGCTCGTGCCAAAACACCTGGCTTTGCAAAATCCTGAAGGTATCGCTGCCACGATTGCAAAACCGATGCAAGGACTGGCATTACTGGTAAGCCCTTTGGTTTGGCTACTGTCCGCGTCAAGCCACATGCTGCTCAGATTGTTGAGACTTCACAAAACCCAAGAAACAACCGTAACGGACGAAGAAATTCGAATCATGCTGGAAATGGGCTCCGAATCCGGCGCATTCCACGCGGATGAAAGCCAATTAGTCAATAAGGTAATGAAATTGGATGAAGCGCGCGTCGGTGCAATTATGGTTCCTCGCCAAGAAATTTATATGGTCGACAGTTTGGAGGAGCCCGATAAGCAACGCAGTAAAATCGAAAATTGTCCTTATACTCAAATGGTCGTCTGCAAGGGTGGATTTGAAAATGTGCTTGGAATTTTGCATTGTAGCGATTTGCTAAAAAGGATATTAGGCAATCCTGAATTCGACATTGAAAAGGGGTTAAGGCTACCGTTCTATGTTCAGGAAACCATGACGCTTACTCATCTGCTCAGTCATTTCCGGGAAGCCCGATCAGATTTGGCGTTGATTGTGAACGAATATGGCGATATCGAAGGGCTCGTAACTGTAATGGATATACTCACTGCGATTGTTGGCGAACTCCCCTCCGTGTCCCATGAATCTTCTTTTGAAGTTACTCAACGATCTGACGGTTCGTGGTTGATTGATGGGAATATATCCATTGCCCAACTTAAATCGACTATCGGAATGAATGGTCAATTTCCAGGCGAATCGAGTAATGCATATCACACATTAGCTGGAATGATTTTGTTTAATTTGGAAAGGCTTCCCCAGTTGGCGGAAGTTTATCAAACAGAGGACTGGAGATTTGAAATTGTCGATCTTGACGGCTCACGGATTGATAAGGTTTTGGTTAGTCCAAATTTGAAATAGCAAGATGAAGGTCAATTTGAAAAACTATGTTCTTGAAGGGTGTAAAATTTTTTGTGTAAACGGTCATTTGTCAGCACCCTTACCGTTTAAAATTTAAGTTGAATTTGTAGGAACGAATAATTCAACAACAAGTTGTTAATTACTCTCCAATAGCATAGCATTGTCCGCATGTTTACAACACTGCGCAAATTTACCGTTATCTTTCTGGCGATACTGCAATTGTTTGCACCGTTGGTGCATGCGCATGCCGGAGAAAACATTCCAGACTTTGGGCTGCATTTCCACGGGCTTGAAATGCATGGTGTTGAGCATGATACCCTTGTGTTTCATGCAGTAAGTCATGACTTCGGATCTGAAGGAATCATAGTCGGTATCGATGCCGGAATACAAAATAAGCAAGTTAATACAGTTGTGGATTCTGATAACAGTCACTATCTGCATCAACAAGTTCCGGCATTTAACGTTGCAATATCCCCATTCGACATTAACTTTTCTCCGCACTCGCAGCAGTTTGTCTGCCGATTGTCTATCCCCTCGCTATCCCCTCGCGCGCCCCCTGCTCAATAAGCCTTCCTTCGCTTTGTAGATACGAAATTTAGCGCGTCTCTAACATTAACGCGGTCAAAACCGCATTGAGCTTACTCCTAATCTTAGTGAAAAATCGTATGCTTTTGTAAAACTTGGCAACCCTTGATTAGCAAGAGGGCTACCGTTTTAAAGCTGTACATTTTCAAAGTAAGATGAGAATAGAATAACGGTGGCGCAAAATGAGTTACACAATAATCAAGATTATTAGCACGAGCCTGCTTATCGTAGCGATATCGGAGCTATCGAAACGAAGTTCATTGCTTGGAGCCTTATTAGCCTCGTTGCCGCTCATATCCATTTTAGCGATGCTCTGGCTTTACATTGATACCAAAGATGTTGAGAAAGTGTCTGATTTGGCAGCCAATATTTTTTGGTTAGTTATCCCCTCCCTGGTTTTTTTTATCAGCTTACCTGTTTTGCTAAAGAAGGGGCTTAATTTTTATCTGAGCATGGGACTTTCAATGTCAGCGACGGCGGGATGTTATTTCTTAATGGTCACAATATTGATGCGCTATGGCGCTAAGCTATAAACATCGAAGCAACATTATTCCAATAAATTGAAACAAGGTTTTTAAATATGACACCAGCAATACAACGACCGGCTTGGTTTATTAGCTTGCCGTTCTTTTTACTTTTCTTAAGTCCAAGCGTCTTTGCTCATGGCGTTGACGCGAATACCGAACGTTTTTTAGTGGCAAACCAAGGCGTAGCCATAGGGCCGTTTCTTTATATCGGAGCCAAGCACATGGTGACCGGATACGATCACCTGCTGTTTCTGATTGGCGTGATTTTCTTTTTATTCCGCACCCGGGATGTGCTGATTTATGTCAGCTTGTTCACCTTGGGGCATAGCTTGACGCTGCTGTTCGGCGTGCTAAACAACATGGCGGTCAATCCTTTTATTATCGATGCCATTATTGGGCTTTCCATTGTCTACAAAGGCTTTGATAACTTGGGCGGTTTTCGTCGGTTATTCGGCTTTCAACCGAATACAAAAATCGCCGTGATGGTTTTCGGCTTGTTTCATGGTTTTGGGCTCGCCACCAAATTGCAGGATTTTTCTTTGCCTCAGGCAGAGTTATGGAAAAATTTATTGGCTTTCAATGTCGGGGTGGAGATAGGCCAGTTTGTTGCCTTGCTGTTTATCTTGATTGCACTCGATTTTTGGCGACGGCACAAGAGTTTTTATACTTTTTCAACGGCCACCAATACGCTTTTAATGACGGGCGGCCTGATTCTGTTCGGTTACCAAATAACCGGCTATTTAATTAACGGATAAATTCATGAATGACATCAATCCCCCTATTCAATCACTAAAATCCCTTATCATCGCCACTGCTTTTGCAATGCTATTGGCCTCCATTATTTTAATATCGGCTGTACTGCCTGCCGAATACGGTATCGACCCAACCGGAATGGGAAAAATGATGGGCTTAACCGCTTTATCGGTGCAAACAAAAGCAACAAGTCAGCCCCTCGCCATCACTTGTCCGGTTCTGCCGCAGCAAACTGCTGAAATAAGCGGACAGGATCAAAAACAGGCGGCTAATCAATCTACCGGTTCGACTGAGATCACTCAAAAGGAACAACTGCCCCAGTGGCAAGATTCGGTCAAAATAACGGTTCCTGCCGGAGAGGGCCTGGAATATAAATTCCATCTGGCGAAAGGCGCATCGTTGGAGTATTCATGGACTACTGACGGTGCAAAACTCTATTTTGATTTTCATGGCGAACCCAAGGGCGATAAAACCGGCTACTTCAAAAGCTTTAAGGAGAGTACGGATAATCAATCCAACGGTACTTTGACGGCCCCTTTCGAAGGCCCTCACGGCTGGTACTGGGAAAACAAAACCCGGTCTCCAGTGACTATCGTCTTGAACACCAAAGGCTCCTATCGGATTTTAGGTTTAATGTAATGGCGTATGTCGTAACAATATAATGTGCATTCGCAAATTGCCGCATCTTGATTTTATGGGTTCGGCAGTAGAACTTATATTGTTTTTCTTATCGTTTATATATAGCGCGGCGATAAAACCGCATCGAGTTTGACCTATGGTTTTTTTGAACCTTCTCAGAAGGCTCATTCCCAAGTTGCTGCTTGGGAATATTGTTTTTTTAGCGACGATTACACTCAGCTTTGCCGATTTGCCTCATATTGTTGAGCATCACGATCCTATCGAAACCGATGCGGCGTTGAGCTTGGCTAAGGTCGTAGACTTAACGCTGGAGAAATTCCCCGATGCAACCTGGCTTAAATCGCTGGAAGAAGAGGCGGCGGCGATAGAACAGCGCGGCGACAGCTGGACAGCCGGCGCATCGCAAGCGGGGCTTCGTTTCCAGGAAGCAACCAGCGGCACCCTGCATTATATCGACGGCACGGTGCAAGTGCCGTTATGGAATCTAGGCCAGCGCGATGCGGAACAGGCGCTGGCAAAGCTGGCCCAAAGCAACGCCATGTCGCAATCCGACGCGATAAAGCTGAGAGTGACAGGGCTGGTCAGAAATGCTTTATGGAATATTGCGCTGGCAGACTTAAGTTACGAACAGGCTAAAGTCGAGCTTGGCATTACCGATCAGCTATTGGCTAAAGTGCAGCGGCGCGTCGAGTTGGGCGACTTGCCCAGAGCCGATATGTTGCTGGCGCAAACCGAGTCGCTGCAAAAACGCTCGGTGGTCACGCAAGCTGAAGCGGAATTAATGCACGCCCGCAAGCGCTATGCCAGCATCACGCAAATGACAAAAGTTCCCAAAGATTACCAGGAGCAACTGGTCGACATCCTGAAAATCCAGCAAAACCACCCCGCCTTAGTGGCGATTAACAGCCAGATCGAACGCAAGCAGGCGGAACTGGGTGCGATTAAATTAGTGGGTTCCGGCCAGACCAATGTCGCGGTCGGCATCAACAGCGACCGGTTCACCAACGACGAGCGCAGCAATCAAACGGAAAGTTTCAACATCGGCGTTACCGTTCCTTTCGGCGGCAGCACGCATCTGGCACCGCAGGTTGCGGCGGTTAATGTCGAATTAAACAAACTGATTGCGGAACGCGAACAAATGAACCGCGACTTGGAACAGGCACTTCACGAAGCCGAACACAATCTGGAGGTCAACCGGGTTGAACTGGGTATTGCCAATGAATTAAAGCAGGTTGCCGAGGAGCATTTAAAAATGACTAACTCCAGCTTCGCGGCGGGGGAAATCAATTTGATGGATTTGCTGAAAATCCAGTCCAGAACCCAGCAAGCGGTGTTAAACGCCAAGCAACGGGCGATCATGCTACAGCGCGACATAGCGCTTTATAACCAGGCCGTAGGAGTGATGCCATGAGACTGTTTTTTGTCCGCCCCGCCATGTTGTTGTTACTGAGCCTGGCCGGTTCCGGCAGCTACGCAACTGAAAACGTCATTCAAATTTCCCAGGAAAATATTGATAACCTCGGCGTAAAGCTGGGCAAGCTGGAAGCCGTTACCCAATTTCCGGTGTTATCCGCCCCGGCTATAGTCGTGATACCGCCGGCGCAGGAATATATTGTCAGTGCGACGCAGGCCGGCTTCATTGAAAAGCTGGATGCGGCGATAGGCGATAAAGTCGTAAAAGGGCAGGTCTTAGCCCAGCTGAACAGCCCCGACCTGTTGACGCTGCAACAGGCTTATCTTAAAGCCGGCAACAACCTGCAACTGGTTTCGGCCATTTATCAGCGGGACAAAAAGCTGCTGGCCGAAGGCGTGATTTCCGACCGGCGCTGGCAGGAAACCAGCAGCGAATATCATTCCGCGGTTTCCGAGGCGGATGAACAGAAGCAATTGCTGGGCATTGCCGGGATGACGGCCGGCGATATTGACCAGCTTGGCAAAAAACACCGGCTAACCCGCCACCTCAATGTGCGCGCGCCGATTACCGGCGTGGTCCTGGAGCGTTTAGCCGTTTCGGGAACGCATATCGATATGATGGCGCCGATATACCGCATCGCCAACCTGGATGAACTGTGGCTGGAAATCGCCATTCCGCAGGAACGCATCGGCAGCCTTAAAATCGGCGACCGGGTCGCGGTTGAAAACTCGGAAACCGGTGCAACAATCACCTTGCTGGGACAAAGCGTTAACCCGGAAAACCAGACTATCCTTGCGAGAGCGGTGGTAGCGGCGAAAGACACCGCATCGCTACGTGCGGGACAACGGTTCAATACCCGGATTATTCAAGCCAGCGACAAGGCAACGTTTAAAATCCCCAACACGGCTATCGCGCAGAACGAAGGCAAAGTGTTTATTTTTATCCGCAATCAACAGGGATTTTCGGTGACCCCGATCGTTGTGGCCGGCAAACAGGATGACGAGTCGATTATCAGCGGCGAGCTGACCGGCAACGAAGAAATCGCCGTCCAAGGCGCTGTTGCGCTCAAGGCCAACTGGCTGGGACTGGGGAGTGACGAATAATGGCTAACCTGATTCGTTTTGCGCTGGGCCAGCGGCTGATGATGTTTTTTATAGTTCCCACGCTCCGGCGTGGGAATTCAGTCTGCAACGCTCCAGCGTTGCGGGACGCTGGAGCGTCTACCACTGCGTTCCCACGCCGGAGCGTGGGAACGATAAAGCGGCTGGGACAAGGGGTGATAAACAATGTCTAACCTGATTCGCTTTGCGCTGGGCCAGCGGCTGATGATGATGCTGTTGGTCGTGCTGCTGGCCGGCGGAGGCTATTATGCGTTTAAAAACATCCCGATTGACGCCTTTCCCGAAGTGTCGCCGACCCAGGTCAAGGTGATCGTCAAAGCGCCCGGCATGACCCCGGAAGAGGTTGAAGCCAGAATCACCGCGCCGATCGAGATCGAGCTGCTGGGCATTCCGCATCAAACCATGTTGCGCTCTATCGCCAAATACGCGCTGACCGATATTACCGTCGATTTTGAAGAAGGCACGGATATTTACTGGGCGCGCCAGCAAATCGCCGAGCGCTTGAATACGATGTGGAGCAATTTACCTGCCGGTATCGAAGGCGGCATTGCGCCGATGACCACGCCTTTAGGCGAAATGTTCATGTTTACCGTGGAAGGCGGGGACCTGAGCCTAATGGAGCGCCGCAGCCTGTTGGACTGGGTGATACGTCCTGCACTGCGCACGGTATCCGGCGTTGCCGATGTCAACTCGCTGGGCGGACTGGTCAGGAGTTTTGAGGTCATCCCCGATAATACCCGGCTATCGGCCAGAGGCATCAGCATGGCCCAGCTGACCGCCGCCTTGGAAAACAATAACCGCAATGACGGCGCAGGCCGGATAACCGATGGCGAAGAAGCCTTGATCGTCCGCGCCGAAGGCCGCATCAAAACCCTGGACGATGTCAGCGTCATCGTGGTCGATAACAAAAACGGCATACCGATTACCGTCGGCGATGTCGCCACCATCAAAATCGGCGCATTGACCCGCTACGGCGCGGTCAGCAAGAATGGCGAAGGGGAAGCCGTCACCGGATTGGTGTTGAGTTTACGCGGCGCTAACGCCAGGCAAACCATCGCCGGTATCGAGAAAAAACTGGCGGAAATCAGCCCCGGTTTTCCGAAAGGCGTTGAAGCCAAGGTGTTTTACAATCGCGGCAACCTCGTGGACAAGGCGGTAGACACCGTGTTGCACGCCCTGCTGGAAGCCATCGCGCTGGTGGTGGTTTTGCTGATCTTGTTTCTGGGTAATTTGCGCGCCGCGCTGGTGGTTGCTCTGGCCTTGCCGCTAGCGGCATTGTTCACTTTTATTCTGATGAACTACATGGGCATGTCGGCCAACCTGATGAGTTTGGGCGGCCTTGCGATTGCGATCGGCATGCTGGTCGATGCCGCCGTCGTCGTGGTCGAAAACCTGATCACTCATCTGGCGCATGTTGAAAAAGCCAAGCGCCTGCCGCGGTTGCATGTGATTTACCGGGCCACGCGCGAAGTTGCCCAGCCTGTGGTGTCCGGCATTTTGATTATTATTATCGTGTTCCTGCCGCTGCTGACCTTGCAAGGGCTGGAAGGCAAATTATTCACGCCGGTAGCCTTGACCATCGTGTTTGCGCTGAGCGGTTCGCTGGTGTTGTCGTTGACGGTGATTCCGGTGATTGCCTCTTATCTGTTGAAAGAGGTGTCGCACGAAGAACCCTGGCTGCCCCGGCAATTGCAAAAACATTATCAGCCCGCTTTAGTCTGGTGCCTGGACAACAGCAAAAAGGTATTTATCGCAGCCGGTGCGCTATTGGTGGTAACCGTGTTGGTCTTTACCCGGATCGGCAGCACCTTTATGCCGACCATGGACGAAGGCGACATCATCGTGCAGCTGGAGAAACTGCCGTCGATCACGCTGGAGCAATCCGTGGCGCTGGATCTTCAGGTGCAAAAAAACCTGCGTAAAAACATCCCGGAAATCGTCGATATAGTCGCCCGCGTCGGTTCTGATGAGTTGGGGCTAGACCCGATGAGCCTGAACGATACAGATACCTTTTTGATACTCAAGCCGAAAAAGGAATGGCGCATGGACAGCAAGGAACAATTGCTGGAGGAGATACGGAAAGTCATGGCGCAAACGCCGGGCATTGCCTTCCAGTTTACCCAGCCGATTGAAATGCGCGTCTCGGAAATGCTGACCGGAACGCGCGGCGATGTGGCGGTTAAATTATTCGGCACCGACCTTGCCGTGTTAAATGAAAAAGCCCATCAGATAGAGGAGGTGTTGAAACACATCACCGGGGCCAGCGATGTGTTCGCCAAGCAAAATGCCGGGATGCAGTTTTTGCAATTGACCATCGATAAATCGGCGGCCGGGCGCTTGGGCCTGGACAGCGACAGCATCGAAACGCTGTTGCGGGGACAGATTGAAGGCTTAAAGCTGGGCGTGGTTCAGGAAGGCATTAAGCGCACCCCGTTAATCTTGCGCGGCGACAGCAATGTCGCCAATTTCGACAACCTGCAAATCGCGCTGCCGGACGGCGGGCATGTGCCGGTCACGGCGGTTGCCAAAATAGAAAAAGTGGAAGGCGTGGTGTCGGTGGGCCGGGAACGCGGCCAACGCTTTGTGGTCATCACCAGCAACGTGCTGAACCGGGACTTGGTCAGTTTCGTCGATGAAGCGCGTAAAACAGTGGCAGAGAAAATCGACTTGCCGACCGGCTACACCGTCGAGTTCGGCGGCCAGTTCGAAAACCAGCAACGCGCTGCGGCGACACTGTCGGTAGTCGTTCCGGTTTCGTTAGGGCTGATTTTCTTATTATTGTTTACCACGTTCGGCTCGGTCCGCCAGGCCGTGTTGGTGTTATCCAACATCCCGTTGGCGATGGTCGGCGGCGTTTTCGCCTTATGGCTTTCCGGCGAGTATTTATCGGTACCGGCATCGGTCGGCTTTATTGCGCTGCTGGGCATTGCGGTGCTGAACGGCGTGGTCATGGTCAGCTACTTTAACCAGCTGATCGCAACCGGCATGGACTTGGTTAAAGTGGTGCAGCTTGGCTCATCCCGGCGTTTGCGTCCGGTGCTGATGACGGCCAGCATCGCGGCATTCGGCCTGATTCCGTTGCTGTTTGCGACCGGTCCGGGATCTGAAATTCAGCGGCCGTTGGCTATCGTGGTGATTGGCGGCTTGGTGTCATCGACCTTTTTGACCTTATTTTTATTGCCGATTTTGTTTAAATTATTTGGCCTGTCGCCGGAGGCGAAGCAATGAATACCAAGGAATATTTAGTCACGCTGAACGTGCCGCCGAGCCTTGAGGAATCGATAGTCGATTGCCTGTTGACGCTGGAATCGGAGCACGGTTTTTGCAGTTTTCCGGTCAACTCCCATGACCACAGGAATGAAGGTTTGTCGCTGGCTGAACAGGTCAGCGGGCGGCAGGAAAAAATCCGCTTTCAGATGTATGTGCCGGAGCAGGAATTAGTCCAATTATTGGATCAACTGAGAGCGGAGTTTTCCGGCTCTGGGATTCGGTATTGGGTGCTGCCGGTGGTTGAGAATGGGGTTATTTGACGAGGTTTTTTACCACGAACGACTGCAAGGATGCAGGAGGTAGAGTAACGCAGGAGCAGTTGCCGAGACACGAAGAAAAAGCTATTTATTGTTCCCTTGCCAAAGCGTCACTGTCATTAGGCTAATCACTGATGTTACGCACAGATAGTTTTTGTCCTGTTTGTCGCGCTGCCTGGATGTAGTGCGTAGAATGCACTCAACTCGCGGCGCAGCGCGCCTTTAACTGCATTCCCACG
>JBAQYH010000497.1:0-4571 GCA_049299935.1 Methylobacter sp.
GCGTCGAAGCCTTGGTCTTGCTGTCCAGCTCCTGTCGGATTGACGCGGTGTCCTGCAAAAACAGCACCTCGCCCTGGGTGTGGCCGTTGCTTTCGACTAGGTAATGGCTTTCCTTATCGATGGAGCCGAAACGCTGGTTTTTGATTTTTAAAATCTTGTTGGCAATGTCGGTGACTTGCGGCGAATTGCGGTAGTTGGTGTTCAGGATTCGGATCAATTGCTCCGAGCTTTGCAAATCCTCCTGCCGGTAAAACAGGCTCTTCACTTTCGACCAGGAAAAAAAGTTCGGATGCACGATCTGGTTGGAATCGCCGCACAAAATAAAATCCTGCGCCTGACGTAGCGATTTGATGATCAAATAAAGCTGGATATTGGTTAAATCCTGAACCTCGTCGACAACGACAAAATCGTAGCAAGGCTGCACATGTTGTAGATACTGATGGCTGACGATGTTGCTGTCGTACAGTTGCTGCTCTTGTAAGAAACTCAGGTATTTTTCGAAAACGTCGTAGACCAACTCGCGTTCTTCGGCCAGGAAAATCGATTCCTTGACGCCCAGGTTCAGGTAATCTTCGCGGCTCAGCCAGCTTTTGTCAGTCGCAGGCCCTGTGATGACGCCTCGGAACTCCTCGAACAGTTTGTGCGCATCTTTCAGCGGGCCTTGGCGGTAACGCCCAAACCATTGTTGGAAAGTCTGGAAAGTCACCGGCTTTCCCTCCGGTACCCGGATGCTCTCCAAAAATTCCTGGAACGACAGAAAATCGATTTGCTGGTCGGGATTGTCGTAATGGTGCGCGTAATACAAATCGCGGGAGTTTTTGACCAGATACGCCGACTGGGTCACGTACAGCACGTCGCCGACGGACTGTTTCATTTTTTCCAGCGTCAGCGCCGTTTTGCCGCTGCCGGCCGAACCGATCACGATCAGCGGAGGCTGCAAATCGTAAATCGACTGCTGGCGCTCATCGAACGAGATGATTTTATCCAGCAGGTTAAACGAGCCGTGGTCGGGGTTCAGGTAAACCAATTCCTTGCCGCCGACGTCATCGGCCTTGGCGATGACCGGAATTTTATCTTCGTCAATATCGCTGACTTGGCGCAAAAAACGCGAATCCTGGTAAGCATGGTTTTTAATGAATTCAAGAATCAGCGCATAGTTTTGTTGTTCGTAGCGATAAATCGAAAACAACAAACGGTCGCGCTGGTTCAGCTTGGCCCGGTACAGGTTGTCGCCGACTTTTTTAATTTCCGCGGATTTGAAGTCATCGTCCAGCAGGTATTTTTGCAGCTTGGCAAAGCCGGGAATCGTTTTAGGATTGAGTTCGTTATAAAGCAGGATTTTCACGGTTCGTTTTTATGCTATGGGTTAATCGGTTTCGTCCGGTACGAATTGTACCGGGTCTCGCAGAAGATCATTGCCGCCTTTGTTTAGATGTGTGAAAGCCGTTCGTGCCGACCCTTCGGCTGCGCTCTCAGGACTAAAGGCCTTGTCGAAGCATGGACGACTTTCACACACTCACCATTTGGAATGCTCAACTGCGTTTTTTAGGATGATGGCCGATGCTCGATGGATCGTATAGAGACCAAGCGACGAAAAGCTGCCGCCCGGTTTATCAAGCTTATTTTTAAAACTACGGCTGAACCTTAAACGTCTCGGTATAAGTATTGCCTTTGCTGCAAACATCCCTCTTGGTCGGCGTTTCGCAAGATGTATCGGTTACGTCGACTTTTAAATCACCGGCTTTGTCCGGCACGAAATAGAACCTGAAATTAGGATCGGTGCTAATCGCAATATCGGTTTTCGCAGTTAAAACCGGTTTGCCGTTAAACGAAACTTTAACGTCCTTAACAAAATGCGCTTTTTTAATAAAGCGCGTGACTTGATCCATTTGCATGCCGGTAATGTTGGGATGGCTGATCATTAACTGCACTGAGGTTGGCTCGCCGACTTTAACATCGCCCTCCAGCCTGAATTTCATTTTGCCTAAGCGGGCCATCGCTTCATCCAGATTGGCGCCGACCGGAGCGGAACAGCCGCCGCTGGCTTTGACGAATTTCTTAGTCATCGTCAATTTGCCGTCATTCATTTGGGCAATCGCGCGAATATTGCTGTTGCTGTTAACCCGTATCCGCATCGCAATATCGGCTTTGCCGCTTTCCGGGGTGAACTCGAAGTCGCCGACAAAGGGATAAGGGTTGTTGTCGACCAGAATCAGGATTCTTTTGATGTAGTGATCTTTAGTCTGCTTGATTTTGCTGGTGACTTTGAGCGGCACTAATGCAGGGTCTTCGGCGCGTACAGGCGCTTCCAGTTCAATCACGTTATCGGATTCTTCAATCGCTTGCTGGGCAAAGTATTCAGGTTTTAAAACATTGTTCCAAATCTTTTCATCTTCAGCGGCGATAGCGGCAATCGGTAATAATGTGATTATGAACATTGCCGGTAATAGTTTTGAGTATTTCATTGGTTTTTCCTGTTTTGTTTTAGCTTTGTGCAATTAATGCATGTTATTTTGTAATTATTCGCCGAGTCGGAAAACCCGAAAATCGCTGAGAACCTATCCGCGCTCGGCAATAGCTCCTGCATCCTTGCAATCGTCCTGATGAAGGTCTACTGTAGGGCGTGCCGTGCGCGCCTTTCCCGATGCTTGAAAAACCGTGTCCTCGCTTTGGCGCGCACGGCGCGCCCTACGGCAATCGATTAATCTTCCCATTCCAATTCGGCAAAAGCCGTAGTGACGTTTTTGCGGTGGTATTCATCGAATAAAGCCCAATTATTCTTCTCGGAATAACCGACGGTTTTTACTGCGTCTTCCAAATGCAGGCCTTTTTTAATCGCAACGCGGATTTCAGTTTGCAGCAAGGTTAAATAATGCTTTTGCGCCTGCATGCTTTGCGGCCAATCCGTGACCAATTCACCATGTCCCGGAATCACATAACGGAAAGACTGTTTTTCCAGTTTGTCGATTTCCGAAAGCCAGCCTTTTAAGCTGCCGTCCAGCGTTGGCACGTGCTCGGTAAACAATAAATCCGCCAGCCATATTGTATTGGTTTTTTCGTCATACACGCTCAGGTCGTTATCGGTATGCGCGGCAGGATGGGCTTTTAAGGTTAAAGTCCGTCCGCCTAAATCCAGCTTCAAACTGTCTTTAACTTCGATATCGGGTGGAATTAAATCGGCAGCGCTCATTTTGACGCCTAATTGGTCCGCGGCTTTATCCAGATAGTATGAGCCGCGCGCCGCCATGGCTCCGGCTAATTTATGATGACCGACGAATTTAACCCCAGCCGCCTTGAAAGCACTGTTGCCGTTGATATGGTCGGGATGAACATGGGTGTTGATCACATAACAGATCGGCGTCTGTGTGGTTTCGGTAACGGCTTGTTTTAAAGCTGAACCTTGCTCAGGATTGCCGCCGCTATCGATGACGGCCACGCATTTTTGCCCGACAATGAAACCAAGATTGGCGATTTCGCCGTGGTTGTTGCTGTCCGGGAATAAATGTTTGCCAAAATGCACGTACACGCCAGTGGCAATTTCTTTAACCTGCAAAGCGGCGGCAGCTTGGGTTTGTACGGATACCATGAATAAAGCAAACAGCAATAGAACTCTCATTAGTTTTCCTTTTTTCTGAATACGTTTGAATTTACGAATAGGGCGAAAGATCCCGTTAATGATTTCGCCGAAAATAACTTCCGTTTATGGTTCCCAGGCTCTGCGCTCATCGTCATACCCGCCGGGAAGCGGGTATCCCCAGTGCCATGGATGGCGAGCTGTATACCTCCATGTAGCCTGGATTCCGGCAATCCCTGCCGGAATGACGGTCTTCCTATAAACGTGTGTATAAAAACGAGCGCTCCGCTTGGGAACGATGAGCCCAAGGATTGGGAAGTTATTGCCGACCCTATCCTAAACATTTATTTAGCGGTGTAACTATATCAGCTAACCTTTTTCTTTTCCGCTCAGTCTCGATTGCACTTATGAGCTGATGTTGCGCACGGATAATGTTCGTCCCGTATGCCGCGCCGAGCACCGGAGCTTTTGTCGAGAATAGCCCGTTAGGGGTGCGGCATGGATGCCGCACGTCAGCAGAGGGGCAGGAGCCCCTTCTGCTGACCCTCGACAAAAGCGAGGAGCGTAGGAAATAAGCGGCAACCGGGTCGCCTTTTCTTTGGTTACTTTCTTTTGGCGAAGCAAAAGAAAGTAACTCGCCCTCGGGTGCGAGAACCCGATCAAAAATAAATCGTCGCAACAGCGACACTTTAATAATAAAAATGTTAATGCAGTCTAAATTCGAATAACTGGGTAACATCACTTATGAGTTGAATCTAATGTTTATTTGCTATCCATTAGCCACACACCGTCCCATTCGCCGAGAGACAGGGCATTGCGGCATTGTTTGGCATAAGCTTGGCATACCGGGTCATCGGGCAGGGCACTGAAAAGCGCTTCGGCTTCCGCCCAAAAGCCTGCGTGACACAAGTCCAGCGCTTTTCGGTAAGCAGCCTGATCGGGCGGCGCGGTTTCGGCGGTTGGCTGTTGCAGCTCGAATATCTTCACCGGGGTGTTG
>JBAQYH010000498.1:0-5847 GCA_049299935.1 Methylobacter sp.
TGTCGATGATCTTCATGGCCAACGGGCATCCGCAACTGGCGGCGCTGGGTTTGCTGGCGGCGTTGTTTCATGCCTTCAATCATGCGCTGTTCAAGAACCTGCTGTTTCTGGGGGCGGGCATTATTCATCATCAAACGCATCAGTTAAACATCGACATGATGGGCGGGTTGATTAAAAAAATGCCGAAAACCAGCGTGCTGTTTTTGATCGGCTGTATGAGCATCTCGTCATTGCCGTTGTTTAACGGTTTTGTTTCGGAATGGCTGGCATTCCAGACCGCATTGCAGGTCGATGTGCTGGATAACGGCGTATTGCGCAGCTTGATTCCCGTGGCCGCCGCTGCCTTGGCATTGACGGCGGCGTTGGCCGCCGCGTGTTTCGTCAAGGTATTCGGCCTGATCTTTTTAGGGCTGCCGCGTTCGCATCATTGCGAAAAGGCCCATGAGACTCAGGACACAGGCATGCTGGCCGGATCTTCGCTGCTGGCCGGATTGTGCTTTTTGTTCGGGATTTTTCCCGGCCTGATCATCAGCCTGATCAATAATGTCGCCGGGCAATTGTTAGGCGAAACCCTGCCGAATGACGCCGCCTTAGGCTGGCTGTGGCTGGCCCCGGTTTCTACCGGTCAAGCCTCTTATGCCCCGCCGTTGGTTTTGATCGGAGCGCTGATTGCCGGCTGCGTTTGTTATTGGTACTTGCGCCGCGATCCCGCAACGGCGCTGCGCACCTCTGAAACCTGGGATTGCGGTTTTGGCGGATTAACCCATCGCATGCAATACACCAGCAGCGCTTTTACGATGCCGTTTAGGCGTATTTTCGCCAAAGTCTGGATTATTGACGAGCAGATCGACAAGGATATGCACGGGGCCATGAACCAGGATGTCGCAGCGGTTCATTATCAGCTGCGGATTCAGGACCACAGTTGGCCGCGCTTGTATGAACCGATCGCTCGCGGGGTTAACAGCACGGCCAAACTGGTGGGGCGCATTCAAACGGGAAATATCCGGGTTTACCTAGGCTATTCGTTTGTGACCTTAATTATCATGTTATGGGTGATCAGCTGATGAACTGGTTAATCGCTGTTTTACAAACCACGCTGTTTGTCGTATTGGCGCCGTTGCTGGCAGGTTGGGTCAAATGCTGCAAATGCCGACTGCAAAACCGCAAAGCGCCTTCTATTTTTCAGCCTTACCGGGATTTAATCAAATTGACTCATAAACAACCCGTCGTCTCGGAACAGGCTTCGTGGTTATTTATCAAAGCGCCGTACATCATTTTTTCGGCAACCGTGCTGGCTGCATCCGTCGTGCCGTTGATTGCCGTCGATTTACCGACTTCGGCCACCGCCGACGTGATTGTGATGGTGGGTTTTTTTGCTTTCGCGCGGTTTTTCCTGGCGCTGGCAGGTCTGGATATCGGCACCGCGTTCGGCGGCATGGGTTCATCGCGGGAGATGACCATTTCATCGCTGGCGGAACCTGCGATGTTGATGGCGATTTTCACGCTGACCATGACCGCGTCGACGACCAATTTATCGTTGGCTATCGCCCATGTGCTGAATGAAGGTTTGGTGTTGCGGCCTTCGTTCGTCTTTGCGTTGGCGGCTTTGGTACTGGTTGCCGTCGCTGAAACCGGCCGCATTCCGGTGGATAACCCGGCGACGCACCTGGAGCTGACCATGATTCATGAGGCGATGATCCTTGAATACAGCGGCCGTCACCTGGCGCTGATTGAATGGGCAAGCCAGTTGAAGCTGATGCTGTACGGCGTGCTGATTGCCAATATCTTTTTGCCTTGGGGCATTGCCGAAACCTTTGAGGTTCAAGCGTTAGGTTACGGCTTGCTGGCTATTATCGGCAAGCTTGCCGTGCTGGCGGTTATTCTGGCGATAGCGGAAACGCTGGTTGCAAAGATGCGCCTGTTCCGGGTACAGGAATTTCTTAGTTTCGCCTATTTGTTGGGGTTGCTGGGGATGTTGAGCCACATTATTTTGGAGGCGGCGAGATGATTGAGGCGAAAGGCAATACACAAAGCACGAAAATAAAAAGCATCGTCCACGAAAGACACGAAAAGCACGAAAAGGCCGGTAACATGATTATTTCGACTGTTTTTTTTCGTGTCTTTCGTGTTTTTCGTGGACAAATCGCCTTTAGCCTTTTGGAATCTCAGTCATGAATATCGAACAACTGGACTTTTATACACAAGCCATTCTATCGATGGCCGCATTGGTCGGGCTGACCTCGTTTCTGATGTTAGGGCAGGGGCGGTTGCTGCGGCTGATCTTCGTATTTGCGATGCCGGGTTTTTTATTGACCTTGACCACGGCATTGGCGGCATACAGCCTGAATAGTCACCATCTGTATATTTCAGCTGTGCTGACTTTGCTGCTGAAAGTGATTTTTATCCCGTGGATGTTAAGACGGCAGGTTCTGCAATTGAATATGCATCGCGATATTGAAGCGTTAAAAAATAATACCGCGGTAATGATGGGTGGAGCCAGTCTGATGGTGTTCAGTTATTACGTGCTGCATCCGGTTGTGCAATCCTCGTCGGTGGTCATGCTGAATGCGTTGGCGGTCAGTCTGTCGGTCATGCTGCTCGGTATGTTGCTGATGATTTCGCACCGGCAGGCTATCGCTCATGTTGTCGGCTTTATGTCGATAGAAAACGGGCTGTTCTTCGCGGCCATCGTCGCGACCAACGGCATGCCGATGGTCGTTGAATTGGGCGTCGCGTTCGACGTACTGGTGGCAGCGGTGCTGTTCGGCATCTTTTTCTTTCATATCCGCACCAGCATCGATTCGCTGGATGTCGATCTGTTAAACAAGCTGCATGAGGTGGACAAATGATTGCCGCCTATTTGGTCTTATTGATACCGTTTACCGGCATACTCTATTTTGCGCTGGCGGGACACAAAGAAGATACCGGGAAACTCAATGTCCGGTTTAACGGCGTTTGCTTGCTGGCGACCGTCTGGCTGGCAATTAACGTGCTCAACCAGGGTACGATCATCTCGTCAGGCAAGGCTTTTTTGATCGACCCGTTTAATGTGTATCTGATTGTATTGACGGCTTTTGTCGGCTTCACCACGTCGATATTTTCCTCGCCGTATATGGCGCATGAAAAGGAAATCGGCAAGCTCAGTGATTTGCGGTTAAAACTGTATCACTCGATGTTCCAGGGTTTTATGCTGGCCATGTATCTGGTGTTGACCACCAATAATATGGGCATCATGTGGGTGGCGATGGAAGGCGCGACGCTGGCAACCGTGTTGCTGGTCAGTTTGTACCGTACGCCGGAATCGATTGAGGCGGCGTGGAAGTATTTCATACTCTGCGGCGTGGGCATTGCTCAAGCGCTGTTCGGCACTATTCTGTTGTATTACGCGGCGGGGCAGATCGGCGATGGCGAGAATGCATTGCTGTGGTCGGTGCTTTACGAAAATGCCGCCAAATTGGATCCGGAAATCCTTGAAATCGCCTTTGTTTTTTTGCTGATCGGATACGGCACAAAAATCGGCTTGGTGCCTTTGCATAACTGGTTGCCGGATGCCCATTCCGAAGGACCGACACCGATGTCTGCGGTGTTATCGGGATTGCTGTTAAACGATGCCTTGTATGCCGTGGTGCGCAATAAAATGCTGGTGGATGGGGCGACGCATTCCAATATGGCAGGTTTTCTGATGATGGGCTTCGGCATGCTGTCGTTCCTGGTTGCCGCCGTACTGTTGCACCGGCAGAAAGATATAAAAAGGCTGTTCAGTTACTCGTCCATCGAGCACATGGGGCTGATGACTTTTTCATTCGGCATCGGCGGCCCGCTAGCCACGTTTGCCGCGTTGCTGCACATGACCGTGCATTCGCTGACCAAGTCGGCCATTTTTGTGACGGTAGGCCATGCGGCGCAGCTTGCCGGAACCCAGAAAATAGACCAGATCCGCGGGCTGATTAAAACCCAGCCCAAGATCGGTTGGGGCTTGTTGATCGGCACCATTGCCATTGCCGGATTTCCGCCATTCGGCGTGTTTACCAGCGAGTTTCTGGTGCTGCTGGCGACCATGCACAGTTATCCCTGGTTGACGCTACCGCTGCTGCTGGGGATAGGTATCGCTTTTGCCGGACTGTTCAGGCATATACAGCCGATGGTTTACGGCGACAAGCCCGAAAATCAAAAACCGATTACGGCCAACTTATGGCCGGTCACAATTCATCTGGCCTTGGTGCTTTGGCTGGGTCTGGCTATCCCGAGCTTTTTGGCTCACTGGTTTTCACAGGCGACATTATTAATTTCCGGGAGTACGCCGTTATGAGTGCTTCAAACTGGACTGCGGATTTTTTAAGCCGGCTGGGCACCGATATTACGGTTGTCCAGGTCGATGTCTCACCCATTAAGCTATGGCAAATCGAAAGCCATGCATGGCAGCGATTTGCAGAGCAGGCTATGCAGCAAAACCTGCGCTGGGCGGCCGGATGGGCGGAACAGGTTCAGAACCGGTTTTTGATCAACGCCTGTTTTGAAAAGCAAGGCGAGTATGTGCTGCTGCGCACGATCGTTGATGATTCAAACCCGGAGCTGCCGAGCCAGGCCACGGTTTATCCCGCCGCCAACCGCAGCGAACGTCATACGCAAGACATGTTCGGGATTAAATTCGCCGGGCATCCCGATAACAGGCGGTGGACACGGCATCAAGCCTGGATTGAAAACAGCTATCCGCTCCGAAAAGACTTTCCGGTGCAGGGCAAGCCGGTAGGCATCACTGCGCCCGATATGCATTATCCGTTTATCAAGTCCCACGGCGCCGGTACGTATGAAATTCCGGTAGGCCCGGTGCATGCCGGTATCATTGAGCCGGGACATTTCAGGTTTCAGGCCGTCGGCGAGCTGATCCTGAATCTGGAAGAGCGCTTGGGTTATGTGCATAAAGGCATAGAGAAAATCGCCGAAGGCAGGACGCCCGAGTCTTTAGCCAGGCTGGCGGGTCGCGTCTCCGGCGATACCACGGTCGGACATTGCTGGGCCGCCTGCATGGCCATGGAGCAAGCGGCAGGCATTACTATTCCGCCTCGCGCCGCTTTAATACGCGGCATCCTGGCGGAACGGGAACGCGTCGCCAACCACATGGGCGACTTGGGCGCGATCTGTAACGATGTCGCTTTTGTGTTCGCGCAAATGCAGTTTAGCCGCCTGCGCGAACTTTGGCTGCGCACCAATGCAACGGTTTTCGGTCATCGTCTGTTGATGGATCGAATTGTTCCTGGCGGTGTTGTCTGCGACCTGTCGGAGGCTTCCTGTAGTTTGATCAGGAAGGAGTTAGTCGAATTAAGAAAAGAACTGACGGAAGTCATACTTGCCGTGGATCTCAATTCATCACTCGAAGACCGGCTGTATACGGCAGGTTTCTTGTCCGAACAAACCGCCGCCGCTTTTGGAACCTTAGGATATGTCGGACGGGCCAGCGGGCAGGATTTCGATGTGCGCCGCGATGCCCCTTACGCGCCTTACGACCGGGTAAAGGTCAGGGTTGCGCTGGAAACACAGGGCGATATTGCCTCCCGGTTTTGGGTACGGTACAAGGAGATCAGGACGGCTTTACATTTGATAGAAGACTTTATCGACCGGCTCGTTGCCGGAGAACTACGCAGCGAATGGCAAACGCCGCCGGCAGGTAGTGAAGGACTGGGCATTGTTGAGGGGTGGCGCGGCGAGATTATCAGCCACATCCGCTTTGATGCCGATAACAAAATCGCCCGTTTTTATCCGCGCGACCCCAGTCAATTGAACTGGCCCGCGCTGGAAAAACTGGTGTTGGATAATATCGTGCCGGATTTTCCTGTGTGCAACAAATCC
>JBAQYH010000499.1:0-2856 GCA_049299935.1 Methylobacter sp.
AGATAGAGATTGAAGAATATCTCTAGAAAGCTACAACATTCCCTTAAAATCCTAACCCATACCTAACCCAGAAAGAAATTAAAAAACACACATCATCACAACCTTTTGATTTTATGGAGCCAATGACGGGAGTCGAACCCGTGACCTACTGATTACGAATCAGTTGCTCTACCAACTGAGCTACATCGGCCTTACTATTTATCGTACCTTAAAATACCACGGCAAGACCACCTAAAACTTATCTATCGGCTGATAACTATCCAGCATACCCAACCCTTCGGCTACGGCTTTACAGGTGATTTTACCGTCACAAATATTAATCGCTTTTATCAATATCTTATCGGTCATTAAAGAGGTTTTTCCTGCATCCGCTATTTTCAGGACATAGGGTAAGGTTGCATCGGACAAGGCGATGGTTGATGTTCTGGGATACGCGCCGGGCATGTTGGTCACGCAATAATGTATGACGTCATGGTTGATGAATACCGGATGGGTATGCGAGGTCGGCTTTGATGTGGCTATGCAGCCGCCCTGATCGATACTGACGTCGACCACAACCGAACCCTTAGCCATCGACTTTATCATGTCTTCGCTGATTATTTTGGGTGCTTTCGCACCATGAACAAGCACGGCTCCCACGACCAAATCGGCCTCTTTTATATGTTCACTGATATTTTCAGGATTCGACAGGAAGAACTCTGCATCAGGCAATAATGTGTTTTTTATTTTCTGCATATTCGCAGGATCGACACCTGCGACGAATACATTGGCTCCCATTCCGTCAGCTACCTGAGCGGCATGCTGACCCACCACGCCATCGCCGATAATCACGACCTTACCATGCCGCCTGCCGAGCACTTTGCCTAGCTGCACGCCCTTACCCTGATTGAATTTGGCAAGATAATAGCTGCCCATTAGCGTTGCCATGTTACCGGCGACGGCACTCATCGGCGCAAGCAGGGGTAAGCGTCCCTGTTCGTCTTCGAGTGTTTCGTAGGCTATCGCTGTTGTGCCTTTTTTTAACAGCTCCTGGGTTAAGCTGGCTGCCACGCCGGCCAAATGGAAATAGGTGAAAATTATCTGCCGGTCCAGATAGGGGTATTCGGACTCCAAGGGCTCTTTTACTTTGACGACCAGATCAACAGCCCAGGCAGCGGAGGTAGAAACTATCTGCGCCCCCGCCCGTTCGTATTGCTCGTTGCTGAAACCTGAGCCTAATCCGGCATCGGTCTCTATAAAAACCTGGTGCCCTTTTTGAATTAAATAATGTGCGCCATCGGGTGTAACTGCAACCCGGCCTTCCTGATCTTTTATTTCTTTGGGGACACCGATTTTCATGACTTTACCTTAGCGTTCTTTGCATAACTGAGCGCGCCCAGCAAGGCGAGCTCGGGGTTGGTACAGACTTTAACCGATATTTTCTGCAAGACGGCCCGGCAGCGGCCTTTTGCCAAAAAGCCAAGCATAAATTCGCCTTGTTGCAGCACGGGTAAGATTTTGGCGCCTATGCCGCCAGCCAAATAAACACCGCCATAGGGCAGGCATTTAAGCGCCAGATTTCCTGACTCCGCACCGTACAGCCTGCAAAACAGTTTTAATGCTTCAACGCTCAACGCATCGCTTCCTGCAACGCCCGCTTCGCCTATAACTGCGGCAGGGTCCCGTTCAGCCATGCGCCGCTCGGTTTCGGGGTTTGTTGGTGCGTAATGAATGTGTTTGAGGAATTGATAAATATTGACCAGGCCTTCGCCCGATATGAGCCGCTCACAGCTGATATGCTCCGGGTATTTTTCCATCAAGTGCCTGAGCAACGCTATTTCCAGCTCATTTGTCGGTGAAAAATCGGCATGTCCGCCTTCACTGGCGATAACATGATATGCAGCGCCATCCCATGCGATAATCGCCTCGCCCAAGCCTGTTCCTGCGGCAAGCACGGCGATGTTGCCTTGCTTGCGTTGAGCATCGGGATTCAATTCAACAAAATTGTGCTCCGGCAAGTCCAGCAAGCCCCAGGCAGTGGCTTCCAGGTCATTCAACAACCAGACATTTTGACTGTCGACGCGTTCGCCGATTTCTTTGCTGCTAAGCACCCACGGCAAGTTGGTGGTTTCGCAGCGGCCATTGTCAATGACGCCGGCCACGCCGATGCAGACAGCCGTTATTTGCGTGCAATCGGCATCCGTCAAAAATGCGGTCAATAACTCGGCAAATGTTTGATAGCAGGCACTGGAAAATTGTTCTTTTTTCAGGCAGTTAACGTCACCGCCCTCGGTCTCAAACAGCGCCAGGATGGTTTTTGTCCCTCCTACGTCGCCGGCCAGTATCATTGCGTACCTTCGTAGCTGTTAAATACTTTGACCTGATTTTCGCGATCGAAACTCATCACCTTATACGGGTCTTTGGTATCGCCCATTTCCATGCCGGGACTACCGTTAACCATGCCGGGGACGGCTATCCCGGCAACTTTAGGCTTGGTTTTCAATAAGGTTTTAATATCATTGGCAGGCACGTGGCCTTCTATAACATAACCGTCGACGATAGCCGTGTGGCAGGACGCCAGTTCCCTGGTAACGCCGTATTTATCTTTTATTGCCTGTACGTCATTGGTAACGAAATCTTCTACATTGAAATTATTGTCTTTCAAATGCTCCAGCCACTTGCCGCAACAGGTACAGGTCGGGCTTCTATGAACGACGATATCAATAGGCTTATCTGGGCTCTCGGCTCTAACGCCCGCATTGGCAACGAGCAATCCGGCTGCCAAAAAAGTTTTCAATATTTTCATGGTCGCAACCCCTTTATTGATTAGATTATATTCAATGCTTATGCCTGATGATAAGCCCGGCTGTATTCATG
>JBAQYH010000500.1:0-3645 GCA_049299935.1 Methylobacter sp.
CTTTACATTAGAGAGCAATTCCAGATGAATCGGATCAGCAAAAGTCAGTTTCATGCCGATCCCTGTAGTCCAGTTTGGCAAGCTGATCAACTCCGCCCACAAATCCGTTTCCGCGTAACTGATTTCCGGTTTTACTTTTAAATTGGAGGTGTATATTTTAAGCTCCCTTACGCCTTCCGCCGCTGCCCTATCGACATAAACCTTGCCGTTTAACAACAAATCCTTGCCGTCGGCAGACAAAATACCGGTTTCCGATTTAACTATCCAGGGCGGCGTTTTCTCGTTATAAAAAAACATGACCGGCTTGCCTAAATGTGTGGTGCTGTCATCGCTGTAATGAATCATTTCGTCGGCGATCAACTTACTTTTGGGCTTGCCAAACTCACTCATTTCCCATTTCGTATAACCCTTGCTGAAATAATCGGGACTGTGCGGCGGCACTTCTATACGACCGGACTCGCCCACACCCGTCAATTTAACCAGCCACCAGCTCATTGCCGCAATGATGATCAGGTACAGGTAACTATAGCTTCCATTTAACCGGGTCATCGTGCTCTAGCGGGTCAGGTAAGTATTCAAGACGTCATCAAAACGGCCTTGCGCCTGCATAATAAAATCACAGACTTCTCTGACCGCACCCAGCCCTCCAGGCAATGAAGTACACCAATCGGCGCGCTGCTTAATGGCAAAGTTGGCATCATTCACCGCAATCGCCAGACCCACTCTGATCATTATCGGCAAGTCCAGCAAGTCATCGCCGACATGTGCCGCCTGTTCATGGGTTATGCCCATAAGCTCAATAATCTCGTTAAACGCGGCGATTTTATTTTCATGGCCTTGATACACATGTTCGATACCCAGATTTTTCATGCGCAACGCAACCGAATTGGATTTGCGCCCTGAAATCACCGCGACCTCGACGCCGGTCTGCCGCAACAGCTTGATGCCGTGACCGTCCCGCGCGTGAAATGACTTGTATTCATTGCCTTCGGCATCGAAAAACAGCCGGCCATCAGTCAAAACCCCGTCCACATCCAGGATCAGCAATTTAAGTTTTTTGGCTTTTTCCACAACAGCCAACTTATTTTGTATATCGGTCATCACACGATTCCTGCACGAACCAGATCATGCATATTCAAGGCGCCTATCGCCCGGTGCTGCTCATCAACGACGATTAACGCGTTAATCTTTCTCCGTTCCATAATTTGCATGGCTTCAGCGGCCAGAATATTCGCAGAAATGACTGCACAATTCGGGGTCATCACTTCGGTGATAGCGGTTTTGTTCACATCAAGATTCCTGCCCAGCATACGCCGTAAATCGCCATCGGTAAAAATGCCGGTGACGCGATTATCCGCATCGACAATCGCCGTCATGCCCAGCTTTTTCTCGGTCATCTCCAGCAAGGCATGACTGATCAACGCGGACTCCGGAACGACAGGCACTTTGCCATCGGCATGCATAATATCACCGACCATCAATAACAATCGCCTGCCTAAACTGCCGCCGGGATGGGACAAGGCAAAATCATCGCGGGTAAAGCCCCGCGCTTCCAGTAAAGAAACCGCCAACGCATCGCCCATCACCAATGCCGCCGTGGTGCTGGAGGTGGGTGCAAGCCCCAGCGGACAAGCTTCCTGCTCAACAGCCACGTTGATATGGGTGGTGGCGAACTTGGCCAGCGTCGAGGCCGGATTGCCGGTCATGGCTATTAACGGTACGCCCAGCCGTTTAATGATCGGCAGGATCGTTAAAACTTCCTCGGTTTCCCCGGAATTCGATAAAGCCAGCACCACATCCTGCCGGGTAATCATACCCAAATCGCCATGGCTGGCTTCGCCCGAATGCACAAAAAAAGCCGGCGTCCCGGTGCTGGCTAAAGTCGCGGCAATTTTACCGGCAATATGCCCTGATTTCCCCATGCCGGTAACCACAACGCGGCCTTTACAACTAAACATTAACTTGCAGGCAACCACAAAATCATCATTAATCTGATCGGCTAATGCGGCAACCGCCTGTGCTTCGACTTGTATAACGGCTAAGCCCAATTTGCGGAGCTTTTGATCGTGTAATTTCATTTATCTGTAGAAAGTGAGTTCATCGCTCAACGCTTCAAACGTGTTTGCCATAGAAGGCTTATTAATTGCACTAATGATAAAGCATTTACTGCTTTATAGGACAGTTGAATGTAAAAATTGCCGTTGCTCTGCAAACCTGTCGGTTGCATCAACCAGCGCATTGATCATTTCTTTGCCTTGAGCAACATGCCCGGCATTGGGCAATACGATATATTCGGCATTAGGCAATGCTTTATGGAGGCTGTAACCCGCTTCCATCGGGCAAACGAAATCCTGGCGCCCATGAATGATAACCGCCGGAATTTTGGCCAAGCCGCCACAGTTATCCAGAATCCCGTTTTCGCCGGCAACAATTTCGCCGCCTGTACCCAGGCAATCATCAATAAAATAATCATGTTTGGCGTAATGCAGTTCCATGCGCACCTGCTTAATCATTTTCTCCGTTGCATGCTCTTTCGGACTGGGTTGATAATCGTTACCCAATGATACCTGACCACCCCAGGCCATCCACTCCTTGGCCGCCCGCCTTTGCGCCACCTCGTCTTCACCCCATAGCGCATTGCATAGGCCTTGCACCAGATTGCCCCGCTCCTGCTCAGGGATGCTTTCAATCAACCGCAGCCATTGTTCTGGATAAATCCTGCCCGCGCCATCTTTGGCAAACCAATCCAAATCCTGCCGCCGCGCCAAAAATACCCCACGAATAATCAAACCAGATACTTTCTCTTTATGCTGCTGGGCATACAGCAATGCCAGCGCACCGCCCCACGAACCGCCAAACACCAGCCATTGCGCTATAGCCAGCTGCGTGCGGATACGCTCCATATCATCAATTAAATCCTGGGTGGTGTTGTTTTCCAGCTCGCCAAAAGGCAGCGACAAGCCGCAACCGCGCTGGTCAAACAGGATAATTCGATAAAGCTCGGGATCAAAAAAACGCCGGTGATCGGGCTTGGTGCCGGAACACGGCCCGCCGTGAAGAAAAATTACCGGAATACCGTCCGGATTGCCGCTTTGCTCCACATAAACCGCATGCTTGCTGCCGGTTTCGAGGAAAAAACTGTGGTAGGGTTTTATTTCAGGGTAAAGGGTTTTCATTATTTATTCGAATCAAATGTTCTAATAAAACATCTTCTACATTACGACGAGAATCTATAACGGCTAAAATAAAAACCGTTTTCTCAGCTATCCGATAAATAACTCTCCAAGGCGGAATAATTAGTTCCCTATATAAAGAAATGCCCTGACTAAATAACTCAGGAACAATCCTGCCTCTATCAGGCAATAACATCAGATCTTCTGTTTTTATTTTAATTTTCTTAACTATTTCATTTGCAGTAGCTGGGCTGTTTTGCATGATATATCCAATGATTTCAGCCAAATCCCTTTCCGCCGCCTTAGCCCATCTAACCTGATAATCAACACTCACTTTAAATCCAGAAGTTTCTCTATATTTTGAAAAACCTGATCTTGTGCAACCGTCTTGCCTTGCCTTATATCATCTTCCGCCAAAGAAAGGAGTTTAAGCAAACCAATAGTGTTTCTCATATTTTCGTAACTTTCTGGG
>JBAQYH010000501.1:0-1647 GCA_049299935.1 Methylobacter sp.
CAATGCATGGAGCAATTGCCGAGAAGTCATGGATGGCGATACCGAAACAGATAGCAATTATCACCATAGGATTACCCAATAAAATCAAGTGTTCACGTCCCTGTGTTCTGGATCCCGGCAATCCCTGCCGGGATGACGGTGTCACCCAGACACTTGTGTATAACGACGAGCGCCTGAGTGTGGGAACGATATATGAATGGGCTGAAGCGATAAGGATCGATACAATAGAGAAGAATTAAGTCATTAACCGGTACAGTTATGCTAAATTTGCCGGATAGACAACCGCATAAATTTATACCCCATGAAACACCTTTATGAAACTGTAGCAGAAAATATCCTCACCCATATCGAACAGGGCGTTTACCGCTCCGGCGAGCGCTTGCCCGGCATACGCCGGTTAAGCCGGCAATTGAACGTAAGTGTATCGACCGCGCTTGAAGCCTACCGGCTGCTGGAAGATCAAGGCCGAATCCAGGCCCGTGCCCGTTCCGGCTACTACGTCAGCGCCGTTCGCCGACTGCCGATCACAGAACCCGATATTTCCGAACCGTCAACGACGCCTTCCCGCGTAACCGGCCAGTCCCTGACCCGGCAAATCCTGCTGGCGGCCAAAGATCCTTACCAGATCAACCTCGGTTCGTCGGTGCCGACGCCTGACTTTTTACCGACGCGAGTCCTGCAACAAGCCACCCAAAAAGTCGCTCGCCTGTTCGAAAAGCGCTGTTTCGATACCGACGAACTGCTCGGCAACCAGGAACTTCGCCGCCAGATCGCCAAGCGCATGGTCGAGCTGAATTGCGACGTCAGTCCCGATGACATCGTCATCACGCATGGCGCCAGGGACGCGGTCAGGCTCGCGCTGCTGGCGGTCTGCAAGCCGGGCGACGTGATTGCTATCGAATCGCCGACGTTTTACGGCTTGTTGCAGGTCATCGAATCCTGCGGCATGGAAGCGTTGGAAATCCCGACTCATCCGCGCGAGGGCGTTTCCCTTGAAGCTTTGCAACTGGCTATCGAGCAGTGGCCGATCAAAGCCTGCCTGTTGATTTCCAACTACAACAACCCGCTCGGCTCCTGCATGTCCGACGAACGGAAGCAAGCGCTGGTCGCATTGCTGGAAAAAAACGGTATTCCGCTGGTCGAGGACGATGTGTACGGCGATTTGGGCTTTGGTTTGAAGCGGCCTTCGGTTGCCAAAGCCTGGAGCCAACAGGGCGAAGTGCTGTATTGCTCGTCTTTTGCCAAGACCTTGTCGCCGGGCTTGCGCGTCGGCTGGCTGGTTCCCGGACGTCACATGAAAAAAGTCGAAAATCTCAAATACATGCTGCACCAAGCCACGCCGACCTTAAATCAACTGATCGTAGCCCATTTGCTGGAGCAGGGCGGTTACGACCGTTACCTGCGCCAAGTCCGGCAGGACTATGCGCAAAGCGTGACGCGGATGGTCAAGGCCGTCAGCCAATGTTTTCCCGATGGCACTAAAGTGACGCAACCTGAAGGCGGCTTCGCGTTGTGGGTTGAATTGCCTGAACATGTCGATGCGATGGAATTGCATCGGCAAGCCAGCCTTGAAGGCATTATCATCGCTCCAGGGCCGTTGTTTTCAGCCACGCAGAAGAAGTACGGCAATTTTATCCGGCTTAGTTG
>JBAQYH010000502.1:0-4993 GCA_049299935.1 Methylobacter sp.
GGATAGAGACGAAGCGATAAAAAACCGGAAATTAAACATGAACTATGGGCCGGCAGGAAGCCCATAGTTCGCAACTGCCCGGTCATGATCAGTCATCGCTCTGCTCCGATGGGCCGGCAGCTTGCACTGGAATAAGCATTCCCCAACAACAAGAAGAGGCGATACCATGAAAACACGATGCAGCAATCCATATTGGCCGTTTGCGCTTTTATGGTTAATGCTGCTGTCGGCGGCAGGCGCCTACGCAGCAGGAGAAACGAGCCGTATCAGCGTTGACTCGACCGGGGTTGAGGGAAATGAATACAGCATTGCCAACGCCATCAGCGCCGACGGGCGCTATGTCGCCTTTTCCTCCGATGCCGAGAACCTCGTTCCGGGCGATAGCAATGGCTGGCCTGATATTTTTGTCTATGACCGCTTAACCCGCACCACCAGTCTTGTCAGCGTAGATTCTGCGGGCGAACAAAGATACCGTGCCAGCTACGATCCCTCTATCAGTGCCGACGGACGCTATGTCCTGTTCGTCTCAACGGCCCCCTTTGTGCCGGAGGACACCAATAAGTGGGTGGATGTTTTTGCCCATGACCGGCTAACCGGCACCACAACCCGCGTCAGCTTGAATTCAGACGATCAACAGGCAATTGGCGGCTCCAGCCGCACCGGTGCTTTCTCAATCAGCGCCGACGGGCGCTATGTGGCGTTTAATTCAATCGCCGCCAATCTCGTGCCGGGAGATACCAACGGCTTGTCCGATGTCTTTGTCCGCGACCGGCTGACAGGAGCCACCACCCGCGTCAGCGTCGATTCTGCAGGAATGGAAGGAAATGCCGGCAGCGAACGGAATAAGTACCCGGCAATCAGTGCCGATGGACGTTATGTGGCGTTTACATCCCTCTCCGACAATCTGGTGCCGGGCGATACCAATGAGGCGCAAGATGTCTTTGTCCATGACCGGACAACAGGTTCCACCGCCCGCGTTAGCGTCGATTCGTCCGGGCTACAGGCAACAGGCCACAGCCAATCTCCTGCCCTCAGCGCCAGCGGCCGCTATGTCGCATTTTCCTCCGATGCGGACAACCTTGTGCCGGGGGATACCAATGGGCATTCCGATGTCTTTGTCCGTGACCGGACCGGCGGAACCACCCGCCGCGTCAGCGTTGATTGGGCAGGCGGCCAGATAGCGGAGCAAAGCTATGTCGGCGCCATCAGTGCCGATGGCCGCTATGTGGCGTTTTATTCAATGGTTTCCAATCTCTTGCCGGGGGATGCCGATTTACACTACGATACTTTTGTCCATGACTTAACGACCGGCGCCACCAGCCTCGTTAGCCTCGATTCGGCGGGACAGCGGGGAAATGGTTCAAGCACCGTCAGTTCCATCAGCGCCGATGGCCGCCATGTCGCGTTTGCCTCAACGGCTGACAATCTCGTGCCGTGGGATACCAATCATTACAACGATGTCTTTGTCCGTGACCGCCTGCTAAACACCTCCCAAAACGCCGACCTTCAACTGGCCGTGACCAGCCAACCGGATTCGGTGCAAAACGGCGAAATCGGCCGGTACATTTTTACGATCAGCAACAACGGCCCGGATAGTGCCGGATCTGTGAATCTGGTTGATGTTGTCTCCGAAGGCAAAGTATGGAGCTTAACCCCGAGCCAAGGCGATTGCGAAATTGCCGCCGTGAGCGTGTGCCGTTTGGATTCATTGGCGGCGGGCGCCAGCGCGACGGTCAGAGCCGTATTCAAGGCCAAGGGCGATTCGTTGACCCAGCAAGTGAGCGTTAGCGCCGCACCGGCGGACAGCGAACCTGCCAATAACGCCCTAACAGTCTCTGCCCCGTCGTGGCCGTGGCAGTGACGTTGCGCTCGCCGCATCCGGAAATCGGGTTGGTCTCCCTGCCGGTGAAGCAATGAAAACCCCCTTTCCGCTCGAAAAACAGCGGCTCATATGCCGCCGATAGTTATTCACAAATCCTGTGGATAAATCTGTGTATTGATTGTTTTATGTTTCGCTTAACCGCGGTTTTTATTAGTGTTTTGTTAAATCGTACAAAAATTCAACAAATCGATAATTTTATAAACTATCAACAACTTACGAACGCCTTCCGGACTTTAAACGGCACATTTAAAGGTAACGCTAAGTCACTGATTGTTGCTGTGTGCAAATACTGTTGAATCAAAACTATCCCTCCATTCCAGTGCAAAAAATTGCGGCTTGAACCGTGTGGTTAACACGCTAATCCGGTCGGCCTTTACCTAAGATAAATCTGCCGCTCAATCATCAACTCTTAAAAATTCCCGAATAACGTGGAATAATAGCCGACATCAAGTTAACCTCTACCCACCTTAAACTGATTAACTAAACACTATGGCGCAATACATCTACTCAATGAACCGGGTCGGCAAGATTGTCCCGCCCAAAAAATACATCCTGAAGGACATTTCGCTGTCTTTTTTCCCCGGCGCAAAAATCGGCGTACTGGGCTTGAACGGCTCGGGTAAATCGACGCTGCTGCGCATCATGGCCGGCATCGACAAGGAAATCGAAGGCGAGGCTATCCCGCTCAAAGGCATCAACATCGGCTATCTGCCGCAAGAGCCGCAACTCGATCCCAATAAAACCGTGCGCGGCAATGTCGAAGAAGCGGTCGCGGAAATCAAGGAAACCTTGGCAAAACTCGACGCCGTCTATGCGGCTTACGCGCTGCCCGATGCCGACTTCGACAAACTGGCTGCCGAACAAGCGTTCCTGGAAGACTTCATCAACGCTTGCGACGGTCATAACCTGGACCGCAAGCTGGAAGTCGCCGCCGACGCGTTGCGCTTGCCCGATTGGGATGCCGATGTGACCAAACTGTCCGGCGGTGAAAAACGCCGCGTAGCGCTGTGCAGGTTGTTGCTGTCCAACCCCGACATGCTGTTATTGGACGAACCGACCAACCATTTGGATGCGGAATCGGTCGCCTGGCTGGAACGGTTCCTGCACGATTATCCGGGCACCGTGGTTGCGGTGACCCATGATCGCTACTTCCTGGATAATGTGGCCGGCTGGATTCTGGAACTGGACAGAGGCTCCGGCATACCGTGGGAAGGCAATTACTCCAGCTGGTTAGAGCAAAAGAGCAACCGCTTGTTGCAGGAAGAGAAACAGGAATCTTCCCGCCAAAAAGCCATGAAAGAAGAGTTGGAATGGGTACGTTCCAGCCCCAAAGGCCGCCATGCCAAAAGCAAGGCCCGATTGGCGCGCTTCGAAGAGCTGTCTTCATCCGACGTACAAAAACGCAACGAAACCCAGGAAATTTATATTCCACCCGGACCTCGTTTGGGCGACGTGGTGATTGAAGCCGACAACATCAGCAAGGCTTTCGGCGACAAGCTGTTATTCAACGGTTTGAGTTTTAAACTGCCGCCTGGCGGCATTGTCGGTATCATCGGCCCGAACGGAGCGGGTAAAACCACTCTGTTCCGCATGATGGCCGGTGTCGACCAGCCCGATTCGGGCACATTGACGCTGGGGCAAACCGTTCAACTCGCCTATGTCGATCAGTTGCGCGATGACCTGGATCCGAAAAAAACCGTGTTTGATGAAATTTCCGACGGGCTGGATTTGATTACCGTCGGCAAATATGAAACGCCGTCACGGGCTTATGTCGGCCGTTTTAACTTTAAAGGTGCCGACCAGGGCAAACGTATCGGCGATCTTTCCGGCGGAGAACGCAACCGTGTGCATTTAGCCAAGCTGCTTAAAACCGGCGGCAACGTGCTGTTGCTCGATGAGCCGACCAACGATCTGGACGTTGAAACCCTGCGCGCGTTGGAAGAAGCGCTGCTGGCGTTCCCCGGCTGCGCGGTGGTTATTTCGCATGATCGCTGGTTCCTGGACAGAATCGCCACGCATATGTTGGCGTTTGAAGGCGACAGTAACGTGGTCTGGTTTGAGGGGAACTATGAAGATTACGAAGCCGACCGCCATCGCCGCCTGGGTAGCGATGCGGACAACCCGCACCGGTTGAAGTATAAGAAGCTGACTGGTTAAGGCTTCCCTAGCGTAGGGCGTGCCGCGCGCGCCAAAAGGGAGTGAACGTTAAGCATCGATTTAATCCAAAATGAGAACAGGCGCGCGCGGCGCGCCCTACTCACCTTCGTGGTGATTAATCCCTTACCCTGAAAACACCACATCAAACCGCTTCATCAATCCGGCTATGTCTTTCCGGTAAAACTCCTGCACCGGCAAGCACAAGTCGCCCGGCTTTAAGCCGCGCTCCTGTAGCGACTCCACTTCGGCATAGATGTCGTTCACATCGTAAATTTCCAGTGCCTTAAAAATGGCGGCGGTATCTTTCATGCCCGCGCTTTCAGGATTCTGGCCGTTTTTCAGCTGAAACACGCCGTCGTCCAGCAGCAAGAGGCTGACGTGCTGGTCAAACGCGGCGGTGGTCAGGATAATATCCAGCATTTCTTGAACCTGGGCGCCGCTGTGCGGCGGCTTGCGCAGTACGAATAAATAACGCTTCATGCCCTCACCCGAATACGATAAAGCGGTCGGCTTCCAGCGTGGCCTCAACCAGCTGCCCCAAACCGGAAATGCGAAAGCCCTCGGCCAGGTCATTATCCTGTTTGCCCTGCCGCTTGGCCTCGTCGCTGCATAACAAGCCGCGCCGTTGCGCGGCGGAAATGCACACTACCAAGTCAATCTGATGCAGCCTGGCCAGCTCGCTCCATTGCGCGGTGAACTGGAGTTCGTCATCCGGCGGCGTGGCGTATTTGAATGCATGGTAAATGCCGTCGTGATAAAAAAACACCCTGAACACTTCATGCCCGGCAGCCAAGGCGGCATTGATGAATTGATACGCGGTATACCCGGCATTGGACTGGTATGGGCTGGCGTTAACTTGAATGGCAAATTTCATTGGGTTTTATCACAGGAAGAACTTCAACAAGCCAGACGGGGCATGTTGCCCCGTCCGAAACGTTTTGCGTTGATTAAGCA
>JBAQYH010000503.1:0-4908 GCA_049299935.1 Methylobacter sp.
TATCCTTATGTTGGGAACAGGGTTTTAGTCCTGTTCTCTAAAACGAATGGTAAGACCTTGCAAAAAGTTTCTTAAAATCTGGTCGCCGCATTCCCGGTGATGCTTATGGTCTTTTTGCCTGAAAAAAGAGCTGAGTTCGCCTTTGGACAGTTCAAAGTCAGCCAGTTTCAAGGTGCTGAGCATGTCCTCTTCTTTAAATTCCAGTGCGATTCTGAGTTTTTTGAGTATCGCATTATTGGTTAACGGCTCCGGTTTTTTCACCTGCGCGGGCGGATTCTCCTGCTTGCCTCTTCTATAGATAATCAGCCCGTCTAGAAATTGCTCCATCAGCTTATTGTTAAGCGGAACGTAATTGGCTTCATTATCTTTTTTGAGCAGCTTGAGTAATTCGTCACGGCTTATTTCTACGCCGCTTAAGGCAAAGATCTCGATCATGGTCGGGTCTTTCAGCTCTAAAGCGTAGCGTACCCGGCGTAATACATCGTTGTTAATCATTATTTTTTATGCGGCAAGGTTAGGATGATTGCTCATGGTTAGGGGGCATTTCTTGAACAATTGCTTGGTTTTTTTCCTGTAAGAAAGCAAGCACATCGTCATTGTTGACTTGATAGTAAATATCTTCAACGAGAACGGTAACGCCTAATGACTCAAAAGTAATCGCATCGCCAAGATAGTAATAAGAAGATTGCCAATGGTCTTTTTTTCTAAAGACCTCAATTTCACCGATAGTTTGTTCAATTAAAACATACTCTTCCAAAGTAGAAATTTTTTGGTACTTCAGGCGCTTCAAAGTTTGGTCAAACTTTCTGGTTGATTTGGATAAGACTTCGACAATAATGACCGGAGATTGTTTGTAATATTCAAATTCATTTGCCGCGCCAGTTCCCGACTGGCTTGCGGCATACACACCATCCATGGCGATATCTTGCTGGCAAACTACCATCACATCAGGATAGAAAAAATCATTAGCCACCTTGACTTTCATGTCAGCTATAAAAGTTCGATACGGCATGCCTTTGAGCTTATTTCTTAACTCGCTAGCCATATTAAGAGATAGCAAGTTATGAGACTGACTCGCTCCAGCCATTGCAAAAACTTTACCATCGATGAATTCATGCTTAAATTCTGCAACAAGTTCGCCTTGTAGATACTCTTCTTCGGTTATTTTGTTAGCTGCGTGTTTTAAGTTCATGGTCTTTTTCCGGTTTTGGCATGGAGCGAGTCGAGTCCGGCTTAATCCCTCAACAATTCATTGATACCGGTTTTGCTGCGGGTTTTTTCATCAACCTGTTTGATGATAACCGCGCAGTACAGGCTGTACTTGCCGTCCGCTGAGGGTAGGTTGCCAGAGACGACGACCGATCCGGCCGGAATGCGGCCATAGCTGATTTCGCCGGTCATGCGGTTGTAAATTTTAGTGCTTTGGCCGATGTAAACGCCCATTGAGATGACCGAGCCTTCTTCAACGACAACGCCTTCGACGATTTCCGAACGTGCGCCGATAAAGCAGTTGTCTTCAATAATGGTTGGGCCTGCCTGCAAGGGTTCCAATACGCCGCCGATGCCGACGCCGCCGGAAAGATGCACGTTCTTGCCGATTTGCGCGCAAGAGCCGACTGTAACCCAGGTATCGACCATCGTGCCGCTATCGACATAGCCGCCGATGTTCACGTAAGACGGCATCAAGATAGCACCGGGTGCGATGTAGGAACCGCGCCTTGCAACCGCGTTCGGTACGACTCGCACACCGGCTTTGGCGAAATCTTCTTCGCTGTAGTTGGCGAATTTGCTGTCGACCTTGTCGTAATAGCGGGTGTTGCCGCCGTCCATCAGCCGGTTTTCGTTGATCCTGAACGACAGCAACACGGCTTTTTTCAGCCATTGGTTGGTGACCCAATCGCCGCTGGTTTTTTCGGCGACACGGGCTTTGCCGCTGTCCAATAAGTTGATGGCTTCTTCAACGGCTGAGCGCACTTCAGCGGAAACGCTGGTAGGTGAGATGTCGGCACGGTTTTCAAAGGCGTCGTTAATGATTTGTTCTAGTTGTGACATAGCTTTCTTTATAAAGAGTTAAGGAAATTTTTGATGCGCTGCGCGGCCTCTATGCATTCTTCCAACGGCGCAACCAACGCAATCCGGACGTGGTTAAGGCCTGGATTGACGCCGTCGCAATCGCGGGATAAGTAACTGCCGGGCAGCACGGTGATGTTTTGTTGGGCGAACAGCTGCTTTGCGAATTCGGTATCTGAAATCCTCCTCGATCCCCCTTTTTCAAAGGGGGAGGCAGGTGCGTGTGTATTTTCGTTCTCAGCATGGTTTGCCATTGATCCCCCTTTGGAAAAGGGGGAAGCCGCAGGCAGGGGGATTTTCAACCAGACATAAAAACTGGCCGGCGGTTTGGTGACGGTGCAAACATCGCCAAGTATGTCGATAAATGCCGCAAATTTTTCACGGTATAAGCGGCGGTTTTCAATAACGTGACGCTCATCCTGCCAAGCTTGAATGCTGGCGTGCTGGGTAGGCAGGGACATCGCGCAGCCGTGATAAGTCCGGTACAGGAAATAGTGTTTCAATAGCTCCGCGTCGCCTGCGACAAAACCCGAGCGCAAACCCGGCGCGTTGGAGCGTTTGGACAAGCTGTGGAAAATAACGCAGCGCTTGAATGCGGTGTTGCCCATGCTGTAGGCCGTTTGCAGCAGACCCGGCGGCGGGTTGCTTTCGTCGTCGTAGATTTCGGTGTAGCACTCGTCGGAGGCAATTACAAAATCGTACTTTTCCGCCAGATTGAGCAGTTTTTCATGGCTCGCCTGATCGATCACCGAGCCGGTCGGGTTGCCGGGCGAGCAAATGTAAATCAGCTGGCAGCGTTGCCAAATTTCATCCGGTACCGCGTCAAAATCCGGCAGGTAACCGGACTCTTCCAGCGTGTTCATATAATAAGGTTCCGCCCCAGCAAGCAAGGCCGCGCCTTCATAAATCTGGTAAAACGGGTTAGGCATGATCACAACAGGTGCTTTCTTAGTTGGATCAATAAGGCACTGGGCGAACGAAAACAACGCTTCGCGCGTGCCGTTGACCGGTAGAACCTGGGTTTCAGCATTGACCGCATCGGCCGGAATCCGGAAGCGCCGGCTGATCCATCCGGCTATCGCCTGCCTGAGTTCGGGCAGGCCTTTAGTGGTCGGATAGTTAGCCAAACCATGCAGATGGGTTAACAGTGCTTCCTGGATTAAATGCGGCGTGGCATGGGTCGGCTCGCCCATAGACAGCGCGATATGCGACTTGTCTTTAGGTGGAACGATGCCTTGCTTGAGTTGCGCCAGTTTCTCGAACGGGTAGGGGTGTAAGTGTTTTAAATTCGGAGTCATCAATTAGTTGCAACGCGGTTGTTTACCCATAGATTGAGCTTGCTGGAATAGGCCCATGGCTTGAAGCATGTGCTTTTCCAGGTCCTGAATGCGTGTGGCATGCGAAGGGTGGGTGGACATGAATTCTATCGGTTGCTGGCCTTGCGAGGCCTGTTCCATTTTTTGCCACAAGCTGATGCTTTGTTGTGGGTCAAAGCCCGCTTTGGCCATTAAATCCACGCCGATCATGTCGGCTTCGCTTTCATGGACGCGGCTGTAAGGCATCAGTATGCCGTATTGCGCGCCAACTCCCAGCAGGCCGACCGCTGTTTGACCGAGCGCCGTTTGCGGTGCGCTGACCGCCTGAATGATGCTCATGCCCGAGTTAACGGCCATTTCTTGCGATGCTCGCTCATTGCTGTGTTTGGCGAGCACGTGGCCGATTTCATGGCCGATAACTGCGGCTAATTGATCCTGGTTGTCGACCAGTGTGATCATGCCGGTATGGATGCCGATTTTATTGCCGGGCAACGCAAAAGCATTAGGCGAGGAATCTTCAAAGACCACAACTTCCCAGTTGCCGCCGGTTTGCTGGGTAATTGCCCCGGCAATGCAGCTTGCCAGTTGATTGTATTGGCTGTTAGTGCTGATCGGTTTTTCTTTTTTTAAATTATCAAAAGCCTGCAAGCCCATTTGGTTGATTTGCGCATCAGGCATGAAAACGAGTTGGCTTCTGCCGGTAGGACTGGTGACACAGGCGTTTAATAAGCAGGCAGTTGCCAGAACTGGGAATATTTTTTTGAACATAAAAAATGACCGGTAGTTTCTGTTGTGGCGGTCATTTTAACGTAAGTTTTTATCCGGGGGTTAAAAATGTAACTTCCCATTAAGAAAAGCTTAGCACCACGAAGGACACGAAGTTTTATTTCTTCGTGTCCTTCGTGGTAAATAATACAGTAAAGACTTATTTCAGAATCTTGGCGAACATCTCGTCATAGTCTTCTTTGGACAACACACCGCTGACTCCGGTGCGCTGATGCGCCTTGTCGAAGAAATAGGTTCTGGGTAGTTCGCCATACCATTTGGGGTCGATTTCAAATTGCAGTTTCTGGGTGTTGTCATCGGCATAAGCCCAGTTTTCAATCTCGGCCAGTTGATTTTTTTCCAGGATTTGCTGGATTTGCTCGGTTGCGGACGGCTCATCGGCCGCCAGCATGATCATTTTAAGTTCAGGCCTGCTTTTATGAATGCTGCTTAACAGTTCCATGTCTTTCAGGCATGAAGGGCAGTTGATAGACCAGACCACCAGCATGAACGGTTGGTTGGCGTTGCTTGCCAATATTTGCTGATAACTCCCCGGGACAAATGCGGACGGGGCGGCCTGTGCAGGGATATTAAAGGAGTTTAATAAAATAAACGCCAAGCCGGGGATAAGTTTTTTTAAAGTCATGAGTTGATCCTAATGATGCAGCTGTAAAAATCTTTTTTGCCTATTCTCAGGCCTTATAAATTAATGCCGGTCTGTTTGCATGTTTCCAGATAGCTATCCACGGGGCAAGCC
>JBAQYH010000504.1:0-2040 GCA_049299935.1 Methylobacter sp.
CGTTAAATCCTTGCCTAACGCTTGCAGCACTTGTGTTGCCGTGTGCTGTTTTTGCAGGCGCAGTATCAGGCCGGCGGTTGCCGGGTTGAGGTCGATAAACTGCACTTGGTCGACGGCATCGCGAAAGCCGAGGATGTGCGTGGAGAAAGGCAGCGGCTCGCCAGGTTGATACGCCGGGCCGATGTGCTGCACCGGCCAAACGTAATGCAGCAGCCTGATGACCGGTGCAAACATCAATACAGAATCCATCAATTGCGCGTCGGACAGCGTTTCAGCCGCGACCGGCTCGGCTTCGGCAATCGATAGAACCAGTTCCATCCATTCAAAATGCGCCAGTTCGGCCAGGAACGGTGGATCGTCCGTGGCCTGACGTTCGTTTTGCAGATACAGCACGAACTCGTCGGGGATTTGCCGGTAATAAGGCGACCGGCAACTGTGTTCGGCAATAAACGCTTTAAGCAACTGCCGCCATGCCGCTTCACCCAAAAGCGCATGGCTGACGGGAAAGCACGTTGTCAGGCTGTCGTTGAATTTGTTGTACAGTAAATCAACATAAACACCGGCGTCTTGCCGGGCAAAACCTGTAGGCAAAGGCTGTTGCCCGTGATTGCGCAAATGTGCTAGAAATTGCCGCTGTAAAACCTGAAAAGCCATCATGCGCTTTCTCCGTAGCGGCGCTGCAAGCCGGCAATATGCCCGACTTCCACTAACAAATCGGCTAATGGCGGTATATTAAAATCCCGTTCCAATAGCGTCGGGAACACGCCGAAAGTCTGGTAAGCCAGTTCCAATAATCGCCAAACGGGGTCGCAAGCCGCCTGCCCGTGCGTGTCGATAATCATCCCCGATTTATCCAAATCATGTCCTGCAACATGCCCGTAAACAATCCGTTCCCCGCACAAGCCCTGCAAAAAGGCAGCGGCATCGTAGTTGTGGTTAAGGCTGTTGACGTAAATATTGTTCACGTCGAGATGAAAAGCGCAATCGGCTTCCGCCAGCACCGCATTGATAAAAGTCAATTCGTCCATTTCCGCAAGCGGCGGTTTGACGTAGTAAGAGGCGTTTTCCAGCGCAATCGGGCGGTCGAGAATGTCTTGCGCGATATGAATCCGTCCGGCAACGTGACGCACCGCTTCCTCGGTAAACGGGATCGGGTAAAGGTCGTAGTGATGGCGTTCATCGCTGCAAAAACTTAAATGTTCGGTGTACAGCAGGAAGTTATGTTCATCGAGAAAGGCCTTCATGCGCCGCAAAAAAGCCAGGTCCAACGGCGCAGGGCCGCCTAAAGATAGCGAAAGCCCATGCGCCACGAAAGCATGGCGTTCGGTATAAGCGCGGAAAATCTTGCCTAACCTGCCACCTATATCCATCCAGTTTTCCGGAGACACTTCAAAAAAATCAATCGTCTCGGGAACGCCCGGTTCCAGCGCCGGTAAAAGCTCCCGTCGCAGCCCCAGCCCTGCCCCGTTAACTGCAAAAGTTTTCATGACTAATCCTATAACAAACAGAAAATCCAATGAGCAACTGCTGCCAACACGGATAGCGTTGCAACGCTTAACAACACAACACCCAACATCATTTTTTCATGGAAACATAAGCCTTTTTTAGTACTGCATTGACCATTCATTTTGCACATTACAGACACAACAGTCCCCTTATTCGATGTTTTTAAAACAATTAAATTTATTTTTTTATCGGTTTTAGTCGGTCGGCCGCAATCAAAACAAAGATGTTTTTTTGCTGCGCCAAGCCGGTGAAACAGGTTCTTTACGGAAAACTGCCGGATTCGACCCGCAAACCGTCCAATAACTTTGTCCCGCATATGTAGGGCGTGCCGTGCCCGCCAGCTCCCAACAAGGCGCGCATGGCACGCCCTACACTGAATGATCTTAGGCTTGAAACAGCAGGGGAGAAAAATTTTTCCGGCCAACTATAAATGCCGCCTATTAGTTACAGGCGGCTTTGGAGCTATTACATTTTGCCGCTGCAACCGCCTTCTTTCATCTTGCCGCTGCATCCCCCTTCTTTCATTTTTTCTTC
>JBAQYH010000505.1:0-1558 GCA_049299935.1 Methylobacter sp.
GGGGCTCCTGCCCCTCTGCTGACGTGCGGCATCCCTGCCGCACCCCTCACGGGCTATTCTCGGCAAAAGCTCCGGTGCTCGGCGCGGCAAACGGGAGTGAATCCGCGCCATCGGCAAGTTTTCATTGCTATTTGGCACCCTGATTTAAGGGTATTTCCGTAAACTACGAACTCAGCTCGACAAATATGAGAAATACAGTCCGTGCGTAACATCAGTTATGAGGTTAAACAACCGGTTTTACGCCGGTGTCAACTTTGGAAAACACCACGCCGCAACTCCATACAAAACAACCGCCAGAAAGATCAATACGGTAAAGCCGAACTGCATCGCAATCAGGGTTGCCAGTATCGCGCTGATCACCGAGGCGCAGCCGTTAATGCCCCAGGCCCAGGGGATCAGCGCCGGGGCGGTTTGGCTGATTTTAGCCAGCGCCATCGGGAACGGCATGCCCATGCAAAAGCCCAGCGGCGCTATCAAAACTATTGAGAGCAGGTAGCGGCTCAGGCTTCCCGTTTTCAGCAAAAATCCGGCGATGGCTTCAAAGCCCAGGCTGTAAACGATGCTCAGCAAGGCGATGGCCGCCATCGGCAGCATAAACGCATATTTTTCAGGGCTGCAAGACAGCTTGGCCGAGAAATAACTGCCGGCGCCGGCTGATAACAAAAAGGTACTCAGCACTACGGTAATGGCATAAAGCGGGTGATGCAGGATCAGGATGAATTTCTGGATGAAGGCGATTTCAATAAACAAAAAGGCCAGCCCCAAAGAGAAAAAATACACCAGCAGGTGCAGATGATTTTTTGAATCCGGTTCGATGCCCAGTTTGCTTTTCCACAGCCACAGCGGCAGGGCTATCAGTAACAGGCTGGCGATTACCGCCTGCACTAAGGCCGCGATTAACAATAAATAGCCGCTTTCCAGCAAAAAGCTGCCGCCGGTACCCAATAACGACAAAATTTCGGGCAAGGTTCGCCATTTGAAAAAATGGAACAGGTAGGGCTGGTTGTCTGTTGCAGGCTCGATATTGAACTTATAAGCATCTATAAATGCCTGGCTCCGGTCGCCCAATAAGGCCGCAGCGGCCTGGTACAGGTAAGGCTGTTGCTGGACATTAAAGCGGTTGGCTTCCGATTCCGATATGCCGGGGTAATAAACCAAATCAAAGCTGCGTTCGTTGCAGAACTGCTTTAAGCGGCTGATTTCCTCGGCGGATATGACGCCGTTTTTTACGATCAGGGTGCTGGTTTGCCAGCCGCGTATCATGATTATTTGCGATCCGGGTTGCCGGACATTGGCCTTTTTAAGTGCGTTAATGACGGTAGCCAACAGTTTGGGTTCGTCGCGCGGCGGAATTTTAATCCAGCGGGTAATGCTGAGGTAGCCGTCCGGGCTTACATGGCGCAGGTATTCCTGTACGGCCTGTTCGGTGTAAAGATAGTTTTCGGCCATCGAATAAAGCCCGGCGGTCGATGCGCCAAACGCATCCAGCAATGAAATATTGACCAAATCATAAGTTTTACCGGTTGCGGCAAGGTAGCCGCGGGCCTCATCAAGATGG
>JBAQYH010000506.1:0-1620 GCA_049299935.1 Methylobacter sp.
GGCGCTTGCCGTTGCGGCAAACCGGCTGGCCGTTCAATTAGCCAATGAGCGTTATCAAAAGGGCTTGACCTCGTTTCTCGATGTCCTGACCAGTCAAACGGCGCTTTATCAAGCCCAAAGCTTGTTGGTCGCCGGCGAGTCCCTGCTTTCCAGTAACCTGGTTGCCCTGTACAAATCGCTAGGCGGCGGCTGGCAAACCGAGGCTGTCGTAAACGATGCCAAAAAGTGACATAAGAAGCTCTCAACGGGCGTATCAACAGCCCGGAGCCTCCATCTTCGCAATACCGCACTGATATTGATGCATGTCTTTGTCGAGCTGTTGAAGTTTTGGCTCTATCTCCGTACCGATCGATAATTGCGGTATGGACGCCTCCAGTTTTTCCCGTGCCTCGCGTTGGGCAATCGAAACATCGGCCTGTTGCAAGGCCGTGATAAATGAACTTTGGCGGTTTAACTGCTCTTTGAACAGCGCTTCGCCAAAGTAAGTGAATTCCGATTCCGTGCCGCAACCGAACGAAGTTTTATCCGCTGCTGCTGCGGTCGCTACCAGCGTTGCCGGCCCTTGCAAGGCTTTGACAAAACCGCCCGAATAACACGAGGAAATCACAATCATGCGCCATTTAATCCCGGCTTCGTCGAGCATGGTATTTAATCTTTCCGGGGTTATATCATTTAACGCCAGCGGCCAAAAAGAAACCGCCAGTTCATGCGTTTTAGAGCCGTGACTCGTTAAATACAACAATAAAACGTCTTCCTCGGTATCCATTAATTTACCGATTTGCTTCAGCGTAGCGGCAAGATTGGTGGCAGTAGCCAATGGCGTATCGTCTACTGTGTGCAAGTGGTTAATCAGGTTGATAGCGTGTCCCTGGGTATCGAAACGCTCCTCAAGCAAGTGCTTGGCATAACCGACTTCTTTCGAAAAAACGTCTTCAGTCGCATAGCCGGCAAAACCGACAAAAAATATATCGGTTACTTTTTGCCGTTGCGGCTGCAATTGTGCCAGCGCCTTATCCAGTATTGCCGGTTGCCGGTACATTAAAGTCTCCGCATCCAAGGCCCTGTATTCGGCGTAGGGATCGGCTTCGTCCGAGGTTTCCTCGGCAAACCAAAAGGCCGTATATTTCTCAAAAAATATAATAGGTACGCTTAGCGCCATTGTCATCAGCACTAACGAAAATCCGGCAAGCCATTTTAAACGTCCGCTGACTAAATAGAGCGTCCTGTAAAGAACAGCAATGATGTAAATAGAAAATAGATAAGACTGATGATTCGACGACTGTATGTACGGGTGAGTAACCGCTAGTTGCAGTAATATCGACAACGGACCGAAACTATAAATAATGACGCCGATTTGCAGTATCGCAAAGTCTCTTCGTAACAATTTGCCGATTAAATAAGCCGTAAAAAACAAGCAGGCCAGATGAAGTGTATAGGTTGGCAATGCGTACCGGTTGAATTCCGGCGTTGGCAACACCAGTGCGTAATCGGAAACGATTTCGAGCAAAATATCCAATGCCACCAATAAAACGAGCTGGTCGATGCTAAATCTGAAATCGCTGAGCTTGCAGGGAAGAAAAAATCCCAGGCGCACTCCCGACCTTACATTACTGATAAAAT
>JBAQYH010000507.1:0-3426 GCA_049299935.1 Methylobacter sp.
GGACAATAAAATAACGGCAGACCTGCAATATCGGTTATTGCTGCAATTGGAAAACATCCTGGCCGGTTTTTGTCGCTGGGCCTTAATGCAAGGAAGAAAAATCAGGCCGAATGAGCAGACCGTCGGCTGCTACCGCCGTCATTTAAAAGACTATGAACGCTATTTTAAAAGCGACTACACCGAGTTTAGCGACCAGCTTTTGCAATACCGGCAAGACGGCATTCCCGAGCAACTGGCGCTCAGCATGGCGTTTATAGCCAGCCTCAATGATTTTCCGCTGATCGTTTCATTGGCAGCAGAAACCGGGCAGGACTTTGTCTCCACCCTGAAACTGTTCAATGAAATCAGCCGCTATCTGGGATTGATTGAGATCAATGAACAGCTGGCGAAAGTCCCCATGCACGATGTTTGGGAGCGGAAAGTCTTGAATGAATTGCAAGAGGATATGAAGCGGGTGGTAGGCCTTGTGATTAAGGCCATCCTGGCAACCAAGGTTGAAACTTGTGCCGATTACTTCGACCAGCCGGATCAGAAACCTAAAATCAACCGGTACCGGCGTGCTTATCAGGAAATTAATAATGCATTACCGGTTAACCTGTTTCCCTATATTGCATTGGCTAAAGAGCTGGAGCATTTGGTTGATAGTGACTTGTAAGGCGGCAGTTAAATTCGGCGGAATGCGCTACGCTATTTTCCATCCTACGCGGGCTTTTTAACACCTATCATCAAGAGAAAAGATAATGGCTAATTTAAATAGAATTACCACTGATCCGCAATTATGCGGTGGTCGACCTTGCATCCGCCATATGCGTATCAGAGTAAAGGATATTTTGGATTTATTGGCATCGGGTGCCAGTACAGAGGAAATATTAGAAGACTATCCATATCTTGAGGCGGATGATATTAAAGCCTCTCTGGAATATGCAGCACATCAGATGGATCATCCAGTTTTGAGTGTTGCCTGACATGCGATTTTTGGTAGACGCGCAGCCACCCATTAGTTTAGCGAGAATGTTACAACAGCATGGACACGAATCTAAACATGTTGCTGACTTAAAGATGATGCAAACATCGGATAAAGATATTTGGATATAGGCCAAGCAGAGTGAAAGCATCATTATCAGTAAAGATGAAGATTTTGTGATTTTACATGGCGCTGAAGAAAATCCAGTACCCTTAATTTGGGTAAGGGTAGGTAACACGTGACGCAAAGAATTGCTGGAATGGTTTGAACGATTATTACCGATCATCGAAGACAAACTCGCATCAGGGGAATTGTTGATAGAACTTATCTAAAACAGAATGGAATAAGAAAAGCTCCCTAAACATTCGGTACCAAGCTAGCAAGCGACTAAAACCGTTATCGATACACAATATTTCAAAGACGAGTCGGGCCATCTGGCCGACAAATATGTTTTTCCGGCCAGCTCATAAGAAAAGCCCTCCTTATCTCATTTGCAATTCAAGCTCCCTCATCCAATTTGGAGCACTTGCAGTTCCAGGCTTACAAAAAATTCAGCTTTGGCTGGCATACTTGGGCATCTTTTTGAGCCACAATGAGGTCGTCGCTTAACTCGCTCAATAATGCTGGATTTTGCTGCCCGGCATTCTGTGGGCTAGTAATCAATTTAATCTGAGCTCATCGATTTTTGATGGTGTCGAAAGGCATCCTTTTTTATAAACCCAAAAAGAGACTAAAAACATGATTTTTTTAACCTTGTATTTCCTAAGCGGCCTAGTTTGCGCCTATGCCGTCATATCGGGCTTTGACAATGCGTAGAATAATCCTGTTTTTGTGCTTGTTGACATCTGCAGCATTTGTATATGCTGACACATATCCCGCCAAGGCCTCATATTATACATATACTGGTGTTTTTCATTATGTGAACACAATTGTTGAGGCATGTGATACGTTTGATACTATTCACTATGATTATTATCCTAGTCCGATCTTTCTTTATTGTAGTACAACCCATAGGAGTGATGGTGTTTTCTACGAGATAGCTTCCGGTTATCATATTGATACTTATACTTGTCCTTACGGCGGCACCTTATCCGGCACCAGCTGCATAAACGCCCCTACCTGCACTGCTCCGCAGACACGAAACGCAACAACCGGCGCTTGTGGAGTATCGCCCAAAAGCAATGGCAGTAGTATCTGTCCTAATAATATCGACATTAAAAACCCCATCAACGCAGGCACCGGCAACAAATGGCAACACGAGACCGACCTTCCGGGTGGTGCATTCGGCCTGGGCTTTGATCGTTATTACAACGCCAGCACCACCGCTAACCCATTCAACCTGGGCGCAGGTTGGAGCCATGCCTACACCCGATCCAGTACCATTCAATCAACCGGTACCTGGGTGACAATCCGCCGAAACGATGGCAAGGAATATAACTTCAGCCAAAGCGCAGGCGGCTGGGTCACCGATGCAGATGTTCCCGACCGCCTCGAAGAACTCAAAGACAGTGCAAACGTCCGCACAGGCTGGCGTTACACCACCGCCGACAATTCGATAGAAACCTACACTGCAACCGGCAAACTCATTTTAATTGCCGACAGCTCCGGCCTTGCGCAAACGCTCGTTTACAGCGACGCATCGACGCCCGTTGCCACAGCACCCACCGCTGGCCTGCTGCTGCGCGTCACCGACAGCTTCGGTCACCAGCTAAATTTCACCTACGACAGCAATAGCCGCATCAGCACCCTGACCGACCCGGCTGGAGGCATATACCGCTATACCTACGACATCAACAACCTCGCATCCGTCACCTATCCCGACGGCACCAGCAAAACCTACCATTACGAAAACACCGCATTCCCCCATGCCCTGACCGGCGTCACCGACGAAAACAACAACCGTTTTGCCACCTACACTTACGACGCCCAAGGCCGCGCAACTTCGACCGAACATGCTGGCGGCGCAGAACGGGCGAGCCTCGTTTACAATGCCGACGGCACCACCACCGTCACCGATGCGCTGGGCACCGCACGCACCTACAACTTCCAGACCATCCTCGGCGTGGTCAAAAGCAAAGGCCAATCCCAACCCGGCGGCTCAGGCTGCGGCGCCTCCGCATCGGCGTTTACCTACGACGCCAACGGCAACGTCGCCAGCCGTACCGATTTCAACGGCAACCGTACCAACTATACCTACGACCTGACCCGTAACCTGGAAACCAGCCGCACCGAAGGCCTAACCTCGACCGGAGCGACCACCCCGGCAACCCGCACCATCACTACCGCCTGGCATACCAGCTTCCGCCTGCCGGTGCAAATCACCAACGCCAACCAACAAACCAGCTACACCTACAACAGCCAGGGCGACCTCACCCAAAAGACCGTCACAGACACAGCCGCCAACACCGCGCGCACTTGGAACACCACCTACACCTACACCTATGCCGCGGACGTCCCCGGCG
>JBAQYH010000508.1:0-3671 GCA_049299935.1 Methylobacter sp.
GCCTGGGATACCGCGACGGTATTGGATGGAAGCCATAGCTTGACCGCCGTGGCGCGGGATGCCGCCGGCAATACCGCGACTTCCACTATCGTCTCGGTGACGGTCAATAACCCGGTTGCGGATACCATTCTGCCTATCGTGAACTTGACGGCCCCCGCCAATGGCGCCGGCGTATCCGGTTCGGTGCCCGTCTCGGCCGATGCCGCAGACAATATCGGCGTCGTGGGCGTGCAGTTCCAACTGGACGGCGTTAATCTGGATGTCGAGGATACGACTGCACCGTATTCAGTCTCATGGAATACAACCGCAACGGCTAATGGTACCTATACGTTGACGGCGGTAGCAAGGGATGCGGCAGGGAATCAGGCCACATCCGGCAGCATTTCTGCGACAGTGAATAACCCGTCCGTTACCAATCTGACACATCAATGGAAATTCGATGAAATTTCCGGCGCTACCGCACTCGACTCGGCAGGAACGAACAATGCCACGCTCACTAACTCGTTATGGGTTGCCGGGAAAGCGGGTAATGCGGCTTCTTTCAACGGTACGAACTCGTCAGGAAATGCCGGAAAAATTGATTTTGGAATGGGTAACTTCACTGTCGCTCACTGGGTCAAAGTTAAAGGCTTCAAAAATTATGCAGGCATCTTCAATAACCGAAGCAGTGCATCGGGGAATATCGGTTTCCAGACACGTACCGACGGCACAAGTACCTTCACTGCATTGATTGATTTCGGCGCGGCCAGCAAAAACGTGGCAGTAACAAAAGCTGTGATTGGAACTTGGTACCACATAGCCGTTTCTGTCGACAGGGCCGGACTGATGAAGTTGTACGTAAATGGCGCTATTGCCGGGCAAGTGGATGTTTCGGCTTTCAGTACCGTAAACATGACCAATGCAGACAATGTGCGGCTTGGACGTTCTCAGTCCTCAGACTACTTTAACGGTGCGATTGATGACCTTCGCGTATACAACAGTGCTCTTTCAGCTGCCGAGATAGTGAACATCTATAATCAGTAACCGTAGCATATCAACTACCTTGCATATCGCCATGGATGGCGCGAATACTGAACATGTTGGAACATAAGGCATTCCGGACTGAGCAGTAAAACCGGGAAATATTTGGCGCAGTTTTATGAACTAAAAGTTATACTTTGAACAATCAAAATTGTTTTTTGCAGCAATTCAGCCGTTAAAAAATAGCATGTAGATGACACGGATAAATTGGAGCTTCTTCATAAAGACTTTACAGCCGCCTTTATTAAGGACGCTTTGCAGGGCATATGCCGAGCCGTGCATCGGCTTTTTTTAAAATCCGTTAAAATCCGTCCAATCAGTGTAATCCCTGTTCCTTTAAACATACTTGCGTACAAATGGGTAAAAACGAATGCCGAAAGTAGTAAATATTGAGTTGCAAAAGAGGGGCTAATGCAGGAAATATTAGTTCTCGGAGATTCACATTCCCCCATCTTCAATCACCCGTTGTTCAAGGAAAAATTTCCTCACCTGTTTTTCAATGTGCTCACCGTCATTGGCGCGACCGCATCGGGCTTGGAGAATCCCAATTCCCAAACAAGGGCCTATCCCATTTTCAGGGAAGCCATCCTGCAATCTACAGCAAAGCAAGTCATCATCATGCTGGGCGAAGTCGATACGGGCTTCGTCATTTGGTACCGGGCGCAAAAATACCAGGAGTCCGTTTCCGCGATGATGGACAAAGCCGTCGACAGTTATTCCAGGTTTTTGGCGGAATTAAAAATGCGCTTCGAGGTAGTGTGCATCAGCACCCCGCTGCCCACTATCCAGGATGGCAACGACTGGGGCGATATTGCCAATGCCAGAAGAGAAGTCACGGCATCGCAAGTGGAAAGAACGGCGCTAACCCTGGAATTCAACCGGACAATGCAACAGTTCTGCGAGCAAAGCAACATCCGCTACATCATGCTGGATGCCGAATCTCTCGGTGAAAACGGCATCGTCAAGGCCAGCCTGCTCAATAATGATAGCAGCGACCATCACTATGATCCTGAGCAGTATTCCCGGTTGCTGGCTGATCGGTTAACCGGCGTGATTTGATGCTGCCGGTAAGCAGCCGTGATCATGCCTGCTGTAGTGGGTTGAAACAAAAGGAGCTAGACTCTGAAGCATCCTTAATTCCAGAAAAATTAGTTGAGTATTCTAAATGGGGAGAAATCCGTCCATGCTTCAACAGACTTACGTTGCTCAGCACGAACGGATTTCACGCTCTCCAGTTTTTATGTTAACGGCAATGCCCGTTAGTTATCAGCTAACTGTGATTTGCACGGTAACGCTGCCGATATTATCGGTCAAACCGGCCCCATAAGCAGCGGTCAAATCATCGTTGATACACAGTTCCAACTCACCGCTCAGGTTGCCCGGTACGTTAGTTGGGGCGGCTCCAACAAGAAAAACATGATTCCCGATCCGGCCAACCAATGCCCCCATAGGTACGCCCATCAACGGGTATTCAGATTGATTGACGATAATTTCAGAATTGCCCGCCGCGGTATACATTTGACCATCGTTAGTGCGGGGATCGGCTGTCCACTGCCCGCTTTGGTAAGTAATGGTTGTAATTGCGGAAGGCGTAACGGTAACGCCGGTTGTTTGCCATGCCTGATTAGCTTGTACGAATACAGAATTCCAGGGCTGTAAAGTGATGATCAGACCCTGCGGCGGTTGAGGCGTAGTGCCTGCATAGGACAGCTGCACGTTGCTCGAAAAGCCGCCCTGATCATCGTAAGGCGTGCCGTAAGAGAGTCCGTTGATACTGACATCGAGCTGGTGCAAGTAGGCCGCGTACCAGTTTACGGCTTGCCCCGGCGCGTTCATGACGAAAGGAGGCGATACCGTACCATTGGGTAAGCCATTGTCCGTGAAGGTGGTTGCAGATGTCTGTTCCGGAGTAACAAACCCGATTTTCATCAGGCTCTCGGGTGAAACGCCTCGGTAGATATTGAAGCTTGAGAAGGTAGTCGCTCCCGTATTGGGAATTGTGAGCGTTACAGCATTCTGATCGGCAGAACTTAATTCGCCGGCCTGCACCGTAACGATGTTGCCGGGAATCGTTTCCTGCCCACTGGTGTCGCCGTTCACATTGACGCCGGTGACCGCGTAATAATACGTGCTCTGCGGCAGCGTCCCTCCCGTTTCCGCGGTTAACGCAGTTAACGGAACGAGTCCCGTCTGCGCCCAGTAATCGGGAGAGAGCACATTGACCCACGTTCCGTCAATGTGACGAGGCGTGAGTCCGCGATTGATCGCGATGTTAATGGGATTCATGATGTCCTGGATGATAGCTGCGGGAGCCGTGCTTAGGTTATCCGGGGTATCGAACACCCCATCAGCCCCAAAGACCATGGCAGCGGGGGATTCCGACGGACTTATCAACCAGTCCGGTGGTGGCGGAAGCGTGATCTCAGGATTAAAGGCACCCGGATCGACATTGGTGGCGAAGAAAGGTTGGTAGATGTTCGCTGTTTTACCCGCATAGACATTCCCATACTGACCTTGCCCGCCGGTTAACTGAAGTATGGTATAGGTGTTTCCGTTGATGACAACATCTTTGGTCTGTCCGGTCCATTTCGTACTGACGGATCCGGCCAAATCGATGACGAAAGAGTTGCCGCTGCCGCCTTGTTTCGTCG
>JBAQYH010000509.1:0-2679 GCA_049299935.1 Methylobacter sp.
CTTGTGTATAACGATGAGCGCTCCGGCGTGGGAACGCAGTGGTAGACGCTCCAGCGTCCCGCAACGCTGGAGCGTTGCAGACTGAATTCCCACGCCGGAGCGTGGGAACTATAAATCCTGCTGAGCAAAGCCGGTTACGACGCTAATTATTTACCCTTTACCGCCGGCTGCGGTTCCAGTTTCCAAATATCCCGGTTGTATTCGCCAATCGTCCTGTCGGTAGAAAACTTGCCGCTGTTCGCACAGTTTAAAATGCTCATCCTGGTCCAATGATCTTCATCCTGGTAAGCATCTTCAACGCGCTTTTGGGCATCGGCAAAACTTCTAAAATCGGCAATCGTCATCCAGGGGTCGTGCGGGCTTTTTATCGAGTTGATCAGGTCGTCGAAGATGCCCGGCTCGAATTGATTGAAATAGCCCGATTCCAGCAGATGCATAACCTGCTGCAAGTCTTCATCCTGGTTGATAATAGCAATAGGATCGTAGTGAGCCCGCCTGGCCTCGATTTGCTCTTCGGTCAAGCCGAACAGGAAGAAGTTCTCATCGCCCACTTCTTCGCGGATTTCAATGTTCGCTCCGTCCAACGTGCCGATGGTGATCGCGCCGTTCATCATCAGCTTCATATTGCCGGTGCCGGACGCTTCCTTGCCGGCGGTGGATATTTGTTCGGACAAATCGGCGCCGGGGCAGATTTTTTCCATCGCCGAAACGCGGTAATCCGGCAAAAACAGCAAGGTCAACTTATCGCCTACGTCGGGATCCGAATTAATAATCTGGGCGACATTGTTGATCAGTTTGATGGTTTTTTTCGCCATGCGGTAACCGGGAGCCGCTTTGCCGCCGATTAACACGCATCTCGGCGCCCGGTCTGTGTCGCCTTTTTTAATGCAGTTATAAAGATGGATCACGTGCAGGACATTGAGCAGTTGACGCTTGTATTCATGAATGCGCTTAACCTGCACATCGAATATCGCATCGACATTCAAATGCAGTTCGGTGCCGTGCTTGATTTTTTTATAGTCGATCAGGCGCTGTTTTGCGGCCTGTTTGATGGCGCGCCAGCGTTGCCGGAATTGAGCGTTGTCGGCATAGGGTTCCAGCCTTTTTAATTGCGCTAAATCGGTAACCCATTTATCGCCTATCGTTTCCGTTATCAGGCTTGCCAAATCCGGGTTGCAGGCGGCCAACCAGCGCCTTGGCGTCACCCCATTGGTTTTGTTGTTGAATTTATGCGGCCATAAGGCGTAAAAATCACTGAACAAATCTTGCTGCAATAACTGGGAATGCAACTGGGCGACCCCGTTCACGGAAAAACTGCCCACTATCGCCAAATGAGCCATTCTTACCCGTTGCTGATCGCCTTCCTCGATGATGGACATCCTGCTTAAACGCTCGCTATCGGCGGGCCAGCGCATCGCCACTTCAGCCATGAAGCGGGCATTAATTTCGAAAATAATCTCCATCAGCCGCGGCAGTAACCGTTGCATCAAGCTAACCGGCCATTTTTCCAGCGCTTCGGGCAGCAAGGTGTGGTTGGTGTAGGCCATGGTGTTTTTGGTGATGGCCCAGGCTTGATCCCAGGTCAAGCCGTGCATGTCCATCAGCAGGCGCATCAATTCGGCAATCGCAATGCTCGGGTGGGTGTCGTTTAACTGGAAGCAGCTTTTTTCGGCAAAGCGGCTGAAATCATTGCCGTGCACGCCGCCTATCCAGTGGGCGATGACATCCTGCAAACTGGCGGAAGCCAGGAAATATTGCTGCCGTAACCGCAGCTCTTTGCCGTTTTCATTGGCGTCGTTCGGATACAATACCATCGTGATGTTTTCGGCGGTAATTTTTGCCGCGACGGCTTCGGCATAATCGCCGGCATTAAACTCGTCCAGGTTAAATTCCTCGGTCGCCACCGCCTTCCACAACCGCAACGAATTGACGGTTCCATTCTTATAGCCGGGTATCGGCGTATCGAAAGGCACGGCCAACACGTTGGAGGTGCCAACCCAGCAATGCCGTTGCCTGCCGTGTTCATCGGTTTGTATTTCGGTATGGCCGCCGAATTTAATGCAATGCGAATATTCCAGCCGCTCAATTTCCCAGACGTTGCCGTGACGTAGCCAATGGTCGGGTTTTTCGACCTGCTCGCCGTTGACGATGTTCTGGGTGAACATGCCGTATTCGTAACGCAAGCCGTAACCGATAACCGGCAGCTGCAAGGTCGCGCAACTGTCGATAAAGCAGGCGGCGAGACGGCCCAGGCCGCCATTGCCCAGCCCCGCATCCTGCTCGCTGCTGATCAGTTCTTCAATCGCAATGCCGAGATCGTACATGGCCTGGGTCACGGGTTCGGTGACGCCCAGATTAAGCATTGCGTTGCTCAAAGTCCGGCCCATCAAAAATTCCATGGACAGGTAATAACCCCGCCTGCAATCATTGCTTTTATAGATTTGATGGGTGGCTTTCCAGCGCTCCATCAAGCGGTCGCGAATCGTCTGCGACAGGGCTTCCCCGGCATAATACGGCGACCGGCAGTTTTCATCCCTGCCCAGCAGATGGACATAATATTGTTTGAAGTCATCGATAAAATCCGTTTTTTTCCGCCCCTGCTCGGGGAGTTTGGTGATCGATGGTTTGGGTTTGCTAATAACAAATTTGTTAATGGGCATTATCTAATCCTGATAAAAA
>JBAQYH010000510.1:0-5682 GCA_049299935.1 Methylobacter sp.
ACTCTATATTGTGCAAGACCTGAAGGCCGGCGATATGTTGACGCGCGACAATGTGCGCGCAATCCGGCCGGGCTTGGGTCTGCCGACCAAGTATCTGGAACAGCTGCTCGGCAAGTCAGTGAAGCGCGCTATAAAAAAGGGAACGGCGCTGGGATGGGCGTTGATTAAATGAATGCGGCAAGCGTAGAGCGTGTCCTGATTATAGGCTGCGGCAACATCGCCGGCGGCTTTGATTTGGGACGCCCGGCGGGATATTTGCCGTATACCCATGCGGGTGCTTATATTCGTGATGGACGGTTTAATTTGCTTGCCTGCGTTGAACCGGACGATAAGCGGCGTAGCGAATTTATGGACGCTTGGGGCGTACCCGCCGGTTTTCGCTCGATTGAGGAGGCATTAGGTTCCGGCAATCAGTTTGATGTGATCAGCATCTGTTCGCCGACGGATTGTCATGCCCATGATCTGGAAACGGCTTTGCGTTTCCGGCCCAAGCTGATTTTTTGCGAGAAACCGCTGACAGCATCGGTCGCAGAAACCCAAAGGCTGGTCGCGGAATGCGCCAAAATGAAAATTCTGCTGGCGGTCAATTATACGCGCCGCTGGGATGCCGAGGTTTTAAAGCTTCAAGCCGGTATGCAAGCGGGCCGATGGGGGGCGTTGCGGTCAATCGTTGGCTATTACAATAAGGGCATAGCGAACAACGGTTCCCATATGGTGGATCTTTTGCACTTGCTTGTTGGTCCGATGGATATTGTTAAAGTCGGCAAACCCATCAATGATTTTTTTGCCAATGACCCGACAGTGCTGGTTTGGCTGGAGGGGTCTCAAGGAGTGCCCGTACTGCTTGCTTGCGGCCACGCTGGGGATTATGCGATCTTTGAGCTTCAGCTGGTTTTTTCAGAGGGTGTGTTGACCATGGAGGAGGGCGGACTGTTTTGGCGCGAACGCCGTGCCGTCGATAGCGAGACATTCAAAGGTTATCGTACGCTTGACGCGGGCGTCCGCCGGGCGGGGCAATACCCGGGCGCGATGCTCAAAGCGGTCGACAATATTTACCGGGCCATTAATCAAGGCGACCCGCTGGCGAGCACCGGTGAATCGGCACTGGCCGCACAATGTGTCTGCGAGCAAATCAAGCAGAATGCCAGACAAGACCTATAACAGATAAGGACGATCAATATGAGCAATCCGAAACTCGCGCTGTTTGGTGGCCCCAAAACCATCCAAACGACTTTTAAACGGTACAACCCGATTGGCGTAGAGGAAGTTGAAGCGGCCAAACAGGTGATCGAAAGCGGTGTGCTATCCCAATTTCTGGGCGCATGGCATGAGGATTTCTATGGCGGTCCGAAGGTAAGGGAATTTGAGCGTCAGTGCGCCGAATACTTTGGGGTAAAGCACGCCGTTACCGTCAATTCCTGGACCTCGGGCCTCGTCGCTGCGGTGGGTGCGATAGGCATAGAACCGGGCGACGAAGTCATTGTGACGCCGTGGACCATGAGCGCAACGGCAACCGCCATCCTGCATTGGAATGCAATCCCGGTATTTGCGGATATTGATCCCGAGACTTTTAATCTGGATCCAAAGTCGGTCGAGGCAAACATCACGCCTTACACCAAGGCTATTATGGTGGCGGATATTTTCGGTCAGTCGGCCGATATGGACGCGCTGATGGCAATCGCGGCCAAACACGGGCTAAAGGTCATCTCCGATACCGCGCAAGCGCCAGGCGCTCTTTACAAGGGCAGACACGCCGGCACGCTCGCCGATGTGGGCGGGTACAGCCTTAATTATCATAAGCACATCCACACCGGCGAGGGCGGGATACTGGTCACCGATAATGACGAGATCGCCGAGCGGGTGCAGCTGATACGCAACCATGCGGAAGTGGTCGTCGGCGACAAAGGCGTGACCAATCTGTCGAACATGATCGGGCATAACTTCCGGCTTGGAGAGATTGAATGTGCGATCGGCATTGAGCAGCTCAAGAAGCTCGATCGATTTGTCCAGTCACGGCAAGCATTGGCTAATCGATTGACTGAGGGATTGAAAGACTTGCGCGGTCTCCGGACGCCGGTGGTTAAACCGGGCTGTACCCATGTTTATTACGTTTACCCGATTGTGTTGGATATTGAGGCATTAGGCGTCAGCCGGGAACGCATTCACGCGGCCCTTCAGGCCGAGGGCGTTGCGGTAAGCAAGCACTACCAGAACATTCACCTGTTACCGCTTTACCAGCGCAAAATAGCTTACGGATCGATGGGTTTTCCTTGGTCGTCGGACATTTGCCTCCGGGATGTCGATTACAGCAAGGGTATCTGCCCGGTGGCGGAACAACTGAACGACTCAACCTACCTTGGGTTCGGCATGTGCGTTTACGATCTCACCGAGGATGATGCCGATTTGATTATTGCGGCATTCCATAAGGTCTGGAACAGCCTTGAGCTATTGAGTATATGAATAATACCGGGATCGTAGCCATCGTTGCCCATGATGCGGGGGGGGCGGAAATACTGGCCAGTTATGTTGCGCAGAACAATATCCGTTGTAAATTGGTATTAGAGGGGCCGGCAGTCAATGTTTTCAAACGCCAGTTTGGGACTGTTGAGATATGCACTCTCGAAGAAGCTCTATCAGCCTGCGACTGGTGCCTGTGCGGAACAGGTTGGCAATCGGATTTGGAATGGCGCGCGATTGGAGAGGCGCATAATGCGCAAAAGCGCGTCGTCGCCTTTTTGGATCACTGGGTAAATTATCGGCAGCGCTTTGAGCGTAACGGCATTCAACATCTTCCTGACGAGCTGTGGGTGGGGGATGTTGATGCGGAAAGGCTGGCGCGGGAATATTTTCCGGGAATTTCCATTCAGCTTGTTGCTAATCCGTACTTCATCGAACTCAAGCAACAAATTGCCGGCCTCAAAATGAGCCAAGGTTCCGTTAGCGATGGCGGCAAAAGAGTTTTATTGGTCTGTGACAATATTTCAGATCATGCCCGTCAGCGGTATGGCGATGAGCGTTATTGGGGATATACCGAATTCGATGCTATCGAATACTTCTTGGAAAATATCAACGTGCTCGGCGATTCTGTCGAAAGCGTAGTGATCCGCCCGCACCCTTCCGATGCTTCGGGTAAGTATGATTGGATTTTGGATAAGTACGCAGGGATTGTTCAATTGAGCGACGGCGAGCCGTTGATCGAGGAAATTGCAGGCTCCGATGTGGTGGTCGGTTGCGAAAGTATGGCTTTAGTGATTGGTTTATTGGCGCAAAAGAAGGTGGTTAGCTGTATCCCGCCCGGCGGGCCTGTTTGCCGACTGCCGCAAACAGATATTCTGCATCTCAGGGAGCTTGCGAAGAAGTGAGTACTTCAGGCCATTATAATAGGCAATTATTTATGACAGAAAACGACAATATAAACGCACGGCAAATTGAGAAATATAACGCCGCCGCTGGAAAGCATGGCCTTAGCAGCAAGTCTGTCCTATGGGACGATCCTCAGACTCAATATCTCAGGTTTTATGAAATTGCCAGGCACCTTGATTTGAATGGCAGCAATAAAACGTTGCTCGATTTGGGCTGCGGAAACGGTGAGTTCTACAAATTTTTGAATTTTCTGGGGTTTAGAGGCGGCTATATGGGGTATGACATCAATGAGATGCTGCTTGCCCAGGCCCGAAACCGATTCCGGAATATTACCGTTCAAAACACGGACATTATGAGCGAAGAGATTGAGCAGCGTTTTGATTACGTTGTTTTAAGCGGACTCTTCAATGTGAATGTGGGACAGTCCCCGGATTGGGTTCACTCTTTTCTAAAAAAAATGTATGTGTTGTCTGGCGAAGTAATGGTTTTCAACATGATTTCGACCCATGTGACATACCGGGATGAAGGAATGTTTTACATGAACCCCGCCGAGGTATTGTCGTTTTGCATAGAAAATCTTTCCAAGCGCACCACCCTGGCACACCATAATTTGCCCTATAACTATACCGTTGCGGTCTTCAAAGATGAGTCATGGAACTCCATCAGGGAGATCGCTTTATAAATGGCTGCCTGGGAAATTAATTTTAAAGAGAGCAAGCAAGTATGGGATGCCTTTGTATCGACATCCGGGCAACGGAGTATATTCGTCTACAGCAAGTTTCTGGATTCACTGAATGCTGATTATGATTTAGTAACCTGCTACGAAAAAGGTAACATTGTTGCGGGTGTGGTGTTGATATATTCAGACGCCGGCGAACCGATAGATAGACCGTATCCGTTTACTCAATTCCAGGGAATCCTGTTGGCTGATAACGGTAGTCAGTTGGCGCATTCTCAAATTACGCATGAGTTCAAGGTCGTCGAATATTTCATCAGTCAGCTGACTGAACATTACAAGAAATGCTGTTTTTGCCATTCCTGGCGATTAAACGATCTCCGTCCGTTTCAGTGGCATAACTATCACGATCCGGGCAAAGGGTTATTCAAATTAGATTTGCGCTATACTGGTATTCTGGATTTAAAGAAATACGACAGCTTAGATGCTTATCTGTCATCGATAAGGTCGTGCAGAAGGCAGGAATTTAAAAAGTCATCCCAATTACTGAAGTTTGAATTTAGTCGCGATGAGGCGATACTTGATAGCCTTCATGCCATGACTTTTGAGCGTCAGAGTATAGAAAGAAGCAGGCAGGATTCAGTGCTGGTTAGATCCATTTGTCAGCATGCCGTTGCCGGTGGCTACGGAAAAATGAGCGTCGCCTTGCTGGATGAGAGGCCGGTATCCGCAGTTTTATTCCTCTACGATGACAGAACCGCTTATTATTTGTTTGGTGCGAACGACCCGGCTTACAGGAACACCGGTGCAGGCAGTTTTTTGTTGTTACAGATGATAAAAGATGCGTTTGAGCAAGGAATCGAGGAGATTGATTTTGTGGGGGTAAATTCACCTAGTCGTGGTGATTACAAAATCAGTCTTAACGCAGAGTTAAAAAATTATTTCATAACTTCTTTTACGAGACCGTAGTGGATGGATGTTAGTAATGGCGGTATAAGCGATGATCTAAAATGATCGCAAATATAATTAAAGAAATTTATTAATATGCCGATAGCTGTTATGAGTTTAAAGCAGCAGTTTTTTAACAAACTGCATTTATTGGGTATTTTAAGAGGATAAGATCATGGCTATGGTAATTAATACAAACGTTGCGGCAATCAACAGTCAAAACAGATTAACTCAAACCAGTAACAGCCTGACGACTTCTATGGAGCGTTTGTCATCAGGTTTGCGGGTTAACTCGGCCAAAGACGATGCCGCAGGGTTGGCGATCAGTAACAAAATGACATCACAGATACGCGGGATGACGGTTGCCGTTAGAAATGCCAACGATGGTATTTCCTTGGCGCAAACCGCCGAGTCGGCCATGGGAACAATGACCGATACCATGCAGCGTATGCGTGACTTGGCCGTGCAATCGTCTAACGACGCGGCAGTAACATCGGCAGATAGAGAGAAAATCCAGACAGAATTCAAACAACTGAATGATGAGTTGACTCGGATTATTTCCAACACCGAATTCAATGGTAAGAAAATTACCAATGGCTCTTTGTCAGGCGGCTTGGTTATCCAGGTAGGTGCCAATACGGCTGCCGACAACCATATATCTGTTGATGTTGCCAATTTATCAGGCACTATAGCTT
>JBAQYH010000511.1:0-2688 GCA_049299935.1 Methylobacter sp.
TTCCACCAACTCTTCGTGCACCGACCGCGCAAAAGCGACATCCTGAGTACGCTTGCCATGATCAAAAATAGTTGTCGTCAGGCTGCCCAGTGCATTGTAGATAAGGCCATAGGGGCCGAAAAACTGGCCATAGGCCAACAAGCCGTAACTGCCTTGAGCGGTAAGATTGAGGGGTGGAAACAGACGCGCCCGCGCCACGTCAATATCGGCATCAGCAGCCAACAGCCTGGCCTCGACTGCACGAATATCAGGCCGGCGCAATAATAACGAGGTCGGCACATCCGGCAGTACGCCGGGAAAGGTAAGCGAGTCCATGCCGTTGTCAGACAGCGTCAGCGCACTTGGCGTAACCCCGAGCAACAGGGCCAGTGCATGCGCGGCCATTTCGCGCTTCAACTCCAAACCGGGAATCGTCGCATGAACTGCAAAATCGGCCGAACGTTGCTGCTCCAGGTCAATAACCGTGGCATCGCCCACTTCCACGCGATCGCTGACCGCCTGAAGCATACCGTGAAGCACAACTTCCGTCTCACGTGCAACGCGGATACGGTCGTTAAGGGAAAGGTATTCAATGTATTGGGAAACGACTTTGGCAATCAACGTCCGGTGGACGTCATCGCTTTTATAGGTAGCCTGCCACAGTTGCAATTCAGCCGATTCGGCCAAAGAACTGAGCTCGCCCCACAGGTCAACGCGCCAGTCGCCGCGCAAACCGGCTTGATAATATTCGCGCTGCTTGGCTTGAGTGGGTGAACTAATCTGAGCCGAATTGACGCCGTTGGGCGGCGCGTCGTGGTGCGCTTCAATTGGGGCGGTAATAACCGGATATTGGCCTGCTTCCGCCTGGTTTGAACGCGCCTGGGATTGGGCCAGACGCAGCATGGCGATACGCAGATCGGTATTGTTTGCCAACGCTTGGTCAACCAGCGCATTAAGCTCGGCACTGCCAAAAGAGCGCCACCACTCATCAAGATCAGCTTCTGCAATCGTCTTTGTCGGCGCCGCCTTCTCTCCGGCAGGAGGAACTAAATTTTCGGACTTGGGGAACAGCTCGGCTTGCTGGTATTTATGAGAAAGGAGTGAGACGGGGACATCGTAGTGATCTCGCTTGATCGCACAGCCCGTCACCAGGATGCTTGAAACAACCGACACGAGCACAATGCCGGACATTCGAGACACTCCAGCACAACTCAGGAGACGAGCCCATCGATCTTGAGACGGAATAAACGAATACTTTCTACAAGCTGACGATTTTGCCTCTGCCTTAACGGAGCAAAGATTTACCGCCATGAATGAAGTACTTGGAAGACCAAGCCTATTGTTTTTTCGATACACACATAGCACCCATCTGGGATTATTCTGCGAAATTTAAGAGCCAAGAGAAGGACACCCTTAAATTAATTATTATTGCTTGCTGTAAGCATATTACTGCTTGTTGTAGGTATTATTACTTAGTTAGAAATATAAACGATAGCACCACGGAAAGCAATATAAATACCAAGAATAACGACCACCCCAGGTAAAGACCTACTATTTTATAAAACTGCTAATTTTGTCACATTTTATAAAAATCGATCTTGCCGCCTACCAGCTTAAAAATAACCGTAGCCAAAGACCAAATCGTACTAAGAAATATAAGCCGTCCCTCACAGCTCGCTATACTTTACCGATGCTCATCGGATTGCCGTTAAGAGAACTGAAACAGGCAGGTTTGGGGGGAAATAAGGTCAGTTTCACACGATAGTGTTAACCGATTTTTGCACCGGAAAGCCTATACAGCTTGTGCCAATGAATTTTTAAGCGTGGACGGCACAGCATATAGCGTTTGCCGGTCATTTTTGGCCGGACAAGCATCATCGCAATATCACCGTGCGACTCGCAGGTATGCAACATCGAGCAATTTTCGGCTTTGTCCAGTTGCAAAACCAACCAGTCGTCAATGCGTAATATCTATTTTTAATTCTAATGATTATGCAAATGTATATGCTCGCCTTCAGGAACTATCGCCGTATCGACGGCCACGCCGTAATGATAAACCATCAATCCGCCTAAATCGGCGCCCAGCATCATCAGCACACAAAGCAAGGCCGATAATATCAGGAAAAAACTGTTAGCTCCGCCCTGAATGACGCCGCCACTTTTCACCCGCCAGATCGACAATAAAGTCGCCAAAGTAAGCACGGATACGCCGAAATGCTCATGCCGTGCCATGATTTCATGAACATCCTCCCCATGCGTGACGGAACCGGCGGCGATGAAGCCGGCAGTCACCGTAAATACGGCGGCAAAGGTACCCAAATACAGCAACCAGCCGGCGACATTGCGGCATTGCGGCTTTTTAGCCAGCGTGCCAACCAAGTCCAAAACAAAAAAAGCCGATAAAAATGCAATCGGGAAATGCACCAGCAAAGGATGAATATTATCCATATTGGCAATGCCGGGCATTAATGTTGGAAAAATACCCGGTGAATCGTGAGCCGTAAGCTCTTCAAAAAAAGCCAACAGACTTGCAACGCTGTCAGCAATGCCGCCGCCGTGGTCGGCCCCGCCATGAATTTGAAAAGATAAAAAGTTATTCATACCAACCATCGTTATTGTTTGTGAAGAAGACAATCTACTTGATATTTAGACAATTGCAATGCAGTTAAATTAATTTATCCGCGAAGGGCAAAAGCAGGCGCCTCTAAG
>JBAQYH010000512.1:0-1833 GCA_049299935.1 Methylobacter sp.
GAGGCGGATGCTCTGGTTTGGGTGCAGGCATTTAATGCTACAGCCGTACCGCCGGAGACAGCTTTGCCGACCATTGTCGTGGGCCGTTCCGGGATGACGTTTGCCAAAGAGCCGGATGTGTTTATTCCTGTCGGTACGCCGGGTATCGATCATGCGGGCCATGCTTATCGTATGGATAACGTGGTTGCGATTCGGTTGAAGAAATTACGCGATTCCGGCCTGCCCAGTACGTCCGACGTACTTCATGCCATTGAACAAGCTTTGTAGGTAAGTAAATATGTTGATTAAATTAACAGGTGGGGCTGTTTATGATCCTGCGAGCGGGATCGATGGCGCAAAACAGGATATCTACATTCAGGACGGACGCATCGTCAACAAGCCTTCCGGCGATTTCAAAGTCGATAAGGAATATGATTTAACCGGCAAGGTGGTGATGTCGGGCGCAATCGACATGCACACGCATATCGGCGGCGGCAAAGGCAATATCGCCAGGACCTTGTTGCCGGAAGATCATCGTGCCGACCCCGTCGCGCGTACCGATATTACCCGCTCCGGCTGCGGCCATGCGATGCCCAGCACCTTTGTGACCGGCTACCGTTACGCGGAAATGGGCTATACCGCCGGTTTCGAGCCTGCGGTATTGCCGATTAACGCGCGCCAGGCACACATGGAAATGGCCGACATTCCGATTCTGGATAAGGGCGGTTATGTGTTGATGGGCAGCGATGATTATTTGCTGCGCATGCTGACGGCCAAAAAAGACCAGAAAGCCATTAACGATTACGTCGCTTTTACCATGCAAGCCGCTAAAGCCATCGGCGTTAAAGTCGTTAATCCGGGCGGCATCAGTGCGTTCAAGTTCAACCAGCGCAAACTGGACCTGGACGAGCAAAACAGTCATTACGGAGTGACGCCGAGAGAAATTCTTAAGTCACTGGCGACTGCGGTTAAAGAGCTGGGCATTACCCATCCTTTGCATGTGCATGGCTGTAACTTGGGCGTGCCCGGCAACATGAATACCACGCTGGATACCATCCAAGGTATCGGTGGCTTGCCGATGCATTTGACCCATATTCAGTTCCATAGCTACGGCACCGAAGGCGATTTCAAATTTTCGTCGGGTGCGGCCGAGATTGCCGAAGCGGTCAACAAAAACAAGAATATCACCATCGATGTCGGCCAGATTCTGTTCGGTCAAACCGTAACTGCATCCGGCGACAACATGCGCCAGCATGCCAATCACAAACATGCCAGCCCGAACAAATGGGTGGTCATGGATATTGAATGCGATGCGGGCTGCGGCGTGGTGCCGTTCAAATATAAGGACCAGAATTTCGTCAATGCGTTGCAATGGGCGATCGGCTTGGAAACCTTCCTGTTGGTTGATGACCCTTGGCGCATTTTCCTGACCACGGATCATCCGAACGGTGCGCCGTTCACCAGCTATCCGCATTTGATCCGCTTGCTGATGGACAGAAGTTTCCGTAACGATGTGTTGTCCACGATACATCCCGAAGCGCAAAAAATGACGACTCTGGCATCGATTGAGCGCGAATACAGTTTGCAGGAAATTGCCATCATGACCCGCGCTGGTGCGGCCAGACTGATCGGCTTGCAGGATCGCGGCGCTTTAAGTGCCGGTAACTGGGCGGATATTACCGTTTATACCGATAACGCCGACCGGCAGAAGATGTTCGAAAAACCGGATTACGTGTTTAAGGACGGTGAGCTGGTCGTGGTTGACGGCAAAGTCGTTCATACCAAATGGGGCACGACTCATGTGGTTAAACCCGCTTTTGATGCGTCGGTAGAAAAGGATCTGAAAGCCTATTT
>JBAQYH010000513.1:0-4759 GCA_049299935.1 Methylobacter sp.
CCCTCATGGCGGAACAGGGTTTGCAACCCATACCCGCCAATTTAACCCGTCCACACGTTTAATAATTCAATGTAACTAAATTGATTGAGGGCGCTTTAATCGTTACGGTCGGGACATATGGGGAACATACCCTGTCCGGCTTTGGAAATGTCGGGCAACGAAAAGCTGTCGCCCGACCTACCTAGCTTATAGTTTCCTAGCTATCCGAGTATCCGGCAAAAACTCATGCTCATCGCGGGTAGCCATTTCCTCGTACAGCGCCCATTTCTGGTCAACCACTTTCTGTGCAAAATCCATCAGCTTATCGGCTTGCTCAAGGTTAGTGCGCCTTAAGCTGCTGTAACGGGTTTCGTTGTAGGCATAGTCTCTCAGCGGAATGGTCGGGCGCAAAGAGTCCAACACAAACGGGTTCTTGGCTTCGCCGCGCAAAGTCGGGTTGTAGCGGTACAGCGGCCAGTAGCCTGATTTTACAGCCATCTCCTGCTGTTCCAGGCCGTTTTCCAGGTTGATACCGTGCGCTATGCAAGGGCTGTAGGCGATAATCAACGACGGGCCGTTGTAGGCCTCGGCTTCGCGGAAGGCTTGCAGCGCCTGCTGCGGGCTTGCGCCCAGCGCAATTCTGGCGACATACACATTGCCGTAGGCTATGGCTTGCAATGCCAGGTCTTTTTTTGCCGTTACCTTGCCGCCCGAGGCGAATTTGGCGACCGCACCGGTCGGTGTTGACTTGGATGCCTGTCCGCCGGTATTGGAATAGACTTCGGTATCCATGACCAGTATGTTGATGTCCGACCCGGTTGACAATACCTGGTCGATGCCGCCGTAATCTATATCGTATGCCCACCCGTCGCCGCCGATAATCCAGATGCTGCGGCGCACAAAGTGGTCGATAATCGACAATAATTCCTTGGCCTTGTGATGGCCCAGTTTTTCCAGTTGTTCGCGTAATTGAACAACCCTGGCGCGTTGTTTGCGGATGTCGCTTTCTTTGCTTTGCGGCGCTGCGAGTATTGCGTCAACCAGCGTTTCATCCAACTGGTCTTTTAATTCGGTTAACAGCCGATGCGCCATCGCGACATGTTGATCGGTCGTCAGCCTGTAGCCGTAGCCGAATTCCGCATTGTCTTCAAATAATGAGTTGGACCAAGCGGGGCCTTTGCCTTCGGAATTTTTCGACCACGGCGTGGTGGGCAGGTTGCCGCCGTAAATGGACGAGCAGCCGGTGGCATTGGCCGCCAGGATGCGGTCGCCGAATAATTGGCTGATCATTTTCAAGTAAGGGGTTTCACCGCAGCCCGAACAGGCGCTTGAAAACTCGAACAGCGGTTCCAGAAACTGCACCCCGCGCACATTGGAGAAATCGACCCTGGCGCGGTCGTTGTAAGGCAAGCTTTCAAAAAAAGCCAGGGACGTTTTCTCGACTTCAAGGTGTTCGGCCTTGGGCGTCATGTTGATGGCTTTGATGCTTGCATCGTTTTCCGATTCGACCGGGCAGGCTTTCACACACAAGCTGCAACCGGTGCAATCTTCCGGGAAAACTTGCAGTGTGTAGCGGATATCGGGGAAGCCGTGCGAAGTGACATTGGCGGTCTTAAAGCCTTCCGGCGCCTGCTCAAGATTGCTTTTTGTATAGAATTTGGCGCGAATCGCGGCATGCGGGCAAACGGCGGAGCAGTTGCCGCATTGTATGCACAGGTCGGATTCCCAGATAGGAATATCCTGGGCGATATTGCGTTTTTCCCATTGCGTAGTGCCGGTCGGATAGGTGCCGTCGACCGGCAGGAAGCTGATCGGAATCCAGTCGCCCTTACCTGCAATCATTTGTGCAGTCACTTCCTGGACAAAGCGCGGGGCGCCTGCAAATTTTCCAAGACTGCTGTCGGCAAGCGCGGTGACTGTTGCAGGCAGCGTGACTTTTTCCAAATGCGCCAATGACTGGTCTATCGCCTCGAAGTTCTTTTGCACGACTTCAGGGCCTTTGCGGGCGTAGGTTTTTTCGGCGTATTGCTTGATTTTCTTGATGGCTTCGTCTTTCGGCATAACCCCGGACAACGCGAAGAAACAGGTTTGCATGACCGTGTTAATGCGTCTGCCCATGCCGGTTTGCCGGGCGACTTTGACCGCATCGATCACATAAAACCGGATGTTTTTGTCGATCAGTTGCTTCTGCACGCGAGCAGGCAATTGTCCCCAAATTTGCTCGGCATCGAACGGGCTGTTTAACAGGAAAGTTGCGCCCGGTTTGGCGCGTTCCAGCATGTCGGTGGTTTCGATAAAATTAAAATCGTGGCAGGCGACAAAGTTGGCCGATTCGATCAGGTAAGGCGCTTTAATGGGCTCAGGGCCGAAACGCAGATGCGACACCGTTTGCGATCCGGCTTTTTTCGAATCGTAAACGAAATAGCCCTGCGCAAAATACTGCGGTTCGTTGCCGATGATCTTGATGCTGTTCTTGTTGGCGCCGACCGTACCGTCGGAACCTAGGCCGTAAAATACCGCGCGCACCACGTTGTCCGGCTCTATATCCAGATTTTCCGTTACCGCGAGACTGGTAAACGTCACATCGTCAATGATGCCGATCGTGAAACCGTTTTTCGGCTGTTCGGCTTGCAGTTCCCGGTAAATCCGGGCCACCATCGACGGCGTAAACTCCTTGCTGGACAGGCCGTAACGACCGCCGATCACACGCGGCATGGTCTTAAGTTGACCATGAGCAAAGGCCTGGCTTAACTCGGTGATGACATCTTTGTACAGCGGTTCGCCGCTGCTGCCCGGCTCCTTGGTCCTGTCCAATACCGCAATATGGCGCACCGATTCCGGCAGCGCCGCCAAAAAGTGTTTGGCGTTGAACGGGCGGTACAGGCGCACGTTCAGTACGCCGACGCTCTCGCCTTTCTCGTTAAGTTTTTCTGCGGTGGCGACGGCTGTTTCAACACCGGAACCCATCATGACGATAATGCGCTCGGCTGTTTCGGAACCGAAGTATTCAAAGGGCTTATAGCTGCGGCCTGTCACCTGCTCGAACTGTTTTAACACCTCATCGAACACCTCAACGGTACGCTCATAATAGATATTCGAGCTTTCCCGGGACTGGAAATAAGTGTCCGGGTTTTGCGCCGTGCCCCGCATCATCGGCTTGTCCGGGTTTAGCGCCCGGTCCCGGTGCGCAAAAACCAGCACGTCGTCGATCATGGCCCTGATTTGCTCGTCTTCCAGCAGGGTGATTTTGTTGATTTCATGCGAAGTCCTGAAACCGTCGAAGAAATGCAAAAACGGAATCCGCGATTTTAAGGTCACGGCCTGGGCGATCAGCGCCATATCGTGGGCTTCCTGAACATTGCACGAGGCCAGCATCGCAAAGCCGGTCATGCGCACACTCATCACATCCTGGTGGTCGCCAAAAATGGATAGCCCTTGCGTCGCCAACGAACGTGCGGCGACATGGATGACGGTCGAGGTCAGTTCGCCGGCGATTTTGTACATATTGGGGATCATCAGCAACAATCCCTGCGACGCGGTGAAAGTGGTGGCTAAAGCGCCGGTTTGCAAGGCGCCGTGCAGGGAGCCGGCAGCGCCGCCCTCGCTTTGCATTTCGGCAATCGTGGGGACGCTTCCCCACAGATTGGTTTTATGTTCCGTCGCCCATTGGTCGCAAAACTCAGCCATCGATGACGATGGAGTGATAGGGTAGATCGCACAGACTTCATTGGTTCTGTACGCAACATAAGCGGCCGCTTCGCCGCCATCGATAGTAACTTGTTTGGTCATGGTGGATTTCCTGGCAGCGAAGCTTATTTATCAATCATGTGAATTGCAGCAGTCGGACACTGCAAGGTGCAGGCCGTGCAACCTGTACAAAGGGCATAATTCACCTCGTAGTATTTTCCTTTGCCCAGCTTGATAATGGCCCCTTCCGGGCAAGCGCCGTAACATCCATCGCATTCGAAACAGTTGCCGCAGGAATAACAACGGCTGGCTTCGTAAGTCGCCTCATCCAAAGTCAGGCCGCCCAACACTTCGTCGAAGTTTTTGTTGCGCACCAGCGGCGACATGGTAGGTTGCTCCGACTGGTCGGCATCGGTGCTGTACCAAAGATTGAGTTCTTCATGCAGGACGATGTGCTTCTTGCCGGGATGCTGATATTGAGTTCCGCGCAGGTAAGCGTCGATATTTCTCGCGGCTTTTTTGCCGTGTCCGGTCGCAATGGTAACGGTGCGCAAACTGGGCACCATATCGCCTCCGGCAAAAACGCCTTCTGCGGCGGTCATCATGTTGTCGTTAACGGGAACCACACCGTCGCTTTGAGCTTCAATTTCCGGAAAGGTTTTTAATAACTCGGAATCGATATTTTGGCCCAGCGCCAGAATCAGCGTATCGGCTTCGATGATTTCAAACTCGCCGGTGGCTTGCGGACGGCCCTTGTCGTCCAGAGCCATGATTTCAACCTGAATGTGGCTGCCATCAATGCCTACGATGGTGCGCAACCAATGAAACACCACGCCTTCTTCGATGGCTTCGGCAGCTTCAAAATCATGCGCCGGCATGTTTTTGCGGTCGCGCCGGTAAATGACCATGGTTTCCGCGCCCAGTCGTTTGGCCGTTCGCGCCGCATCCATTGCGGTATTGCCGCCGCCGTAAACGGCGACCCGTTTGCCGATGTTGGACGGTTTGCCCAAACCGATGTTGCGCAGGAACGTGACCGCATCCCTGGTGTCGCTTTCACTGTATAAGGGAATATCAATCGAGCGTCCGATATGGG
>JBAQYH010000514.1:0-6842 GCA_049299935.1 Methylobacter sp.
GGTTAAGGGGATTCACCGGTTTTCCGTTTTTTCTGATCTCAAAATGCAGCGATGTTTTGTTTGATCCTGCCTGGCCAACTTTCGCAATAACCTCGCCTTTTTCTACCTTGCGTCCCTCGGCAACGAGCAGCCGGCTGTTATTGGCATAAGCGCTTAAGTACAAATCGTTGTGTTTGATAATAAGCAAGTTGCCGTAGCCGATCAGGCCTTGTCCGCTGTATACAACTTTACCGGCTTCAGCCGCACTCACGTTCTGTCCCATTTCGCCGGCTATATCAATGCCTTTGTTATCGGCTTGAGAAAAGTTTTTTAACACTTTTCCTTTTATTGGCCATCGAAAGTTTAACTTTAACATGTTTTCATTATCAATTGAAATAATTGATTTTTTTTGTGGACTGCTTCCGTATTTTTCGGCGTCATTTTTAACGGTGTCAGTTTTATATGACGATTTGTAAGCCGAATCGGGCTTATTATTTAATGGAATAGGGGGCTTTTTCTGTGAGCTAATTCTATTTGTTGCTGTGGCAACTACGATTTTTGGTTTTGTATCGCTGATCTTTGAGGGCGTGTTTGCCGTATCCGGTTGATCGTTGGCGGAATTGTTCCCCGAATTCGGGTCGGAGAGCCTTATTTTTTGACCGATTTCTATCCTATAAGGTGGAGTAATCCGGTTCCATTGCGCTAATTGCCGATAATCCAGATCGTAAATCAGGCTTATCGCATACAAGGTATCGCCTTTTTTTACCTGGTGATATTTCGTCTCGTCCTTCGGAGTGTCGGGAATATCGGGATAGTTTGCAGTGACGGGGGCGTAGTTTGGGCTGACAGGCGCGCAGCCGTTCAGTAAAGCCGACAGCATCGCAATAAAAACAAGCTTTGAATGAGTGGGTGTCATAGCGGGTTATTTGTTTAACAGAATCTTTTTAGCCAGGTTTATTTTTGCTGCCAAATAATTCGAACCGCCGCGATCAGGATGTATCTTTTGCATCAGTTTGCGATGAGCGGCAATAATTTCGGACTCCGATGCGCCCCTGTTCAAGCCTAATACCTCATAAGCCTCTTCAACCGACATCTCGCCTTTAGTTTCCGCTTTGTTTTGCCGTTGCGAGCTGTGCTGTTTTGCGGACTTGAATTCCGACCATAGCCGGTGTAAATAGGGCGCATAACGTAACAGGACCGGCATTAACCGGAGGATAAAGGCAATAGCCACGCCTGCCAGCGCAAAAAGCCAGTTCAAACGTCCGGTTGCGGTCAAATAAACTGCGATCAGCCCCGCAACGAACAGTAACAATATTTTGAGATAACGGGCCAATACGGCGGGCGATGCTTTTAAAAACCTTCGCATCCCAAAAAATGCAATGACGATAAGCAACAAAATCAGGTAAATTCGAATCAAGGTTTACTCCCGGATTAATGATCTGTTCAAGACCGTTCCTTGCCTACATCTATACTATATAGATAGTGTTTGGATAAATAATACCTTAGAATATGACATCTTATGATAACAATCTAATGTTGGTTGATATGTTGAGTGCTAAAGTTCCGGTTTTAGGCTTTGCCGCCGCAAGCGGGACCGGCAAAACCACGTTATTGACCCGATTGATCCCGATTCTAAAACAAAACGGCCTGCGCATAGGCTTGATCAAACATAGTCATCATGATTTTGAAATCGACCGGCCGGGAAAGGACAGTTTCCGTTTAAGGGAAGCCGGAGCCTCGCCGGTCCTGCTGGTATCCCGGTATCGACGCGCGATTATTACCGAATTCACCCCGGAACAAGAACCGAGATTGGACGATCAGCTAAAGCAATTCGATCAATCCGAACTGGATCTGATCCTGGTTGAAGGTTTTAAAGCGGAAAAGTTTCCTAAAATCGAATTGCACCGGCCCTCGCTTGGAAAGCCCCTGCTTTACCCGAACGACCCGGACATCATCGCGATAGCTACCGATGCAGTGTTGGTAACCCCGGCTTACCTGACCCAACTTGAACTAAGCCGGCCCGAACGGATTGCCGAATTTATCCAAACCCATGTTATGAACCGCCATGATTGACGCATGTAGCCTCGAATCCAAGCCGTTATTGTCAATTGACGATGCGCTGGACAGAATCAAAGCCGCTATACACCCGGTAAGCGACACTGAAAAACTGGCCTTAGACAACGCCTTGGGACGAGTGTTGGCGGAACCGGTCTATTCGCCGATCAATATTCCCCATGACCGGAATGCGGCGATGGACGGCTATGCTTTTGCCGGCCGCGATAGGGTTGATGGGCAAGCGTTCACGCTGGCTTTGGCCGGGACTTCCTGGGCCGGGCGGCCGTTTCAGGGGCAGTTGCAAGCCGGGCAGTGCGTCAGGATCTTTACCGGCGCCGTCGTGCCGAACGAAGCCGATTCGGTGATCATGCAGGAACACGTCCAGGTTCAGCAGCAAACCATCCATTTTCCGGCTGACACGCGGGCGCTGCAAAATATCCGGGAAATCGGTGAAGACGTAAAACAAGGCAGCTGTTTAATAGCCCAGCCTAAAAAGCTGACTGCGGTTGACTTGGGTTTCTTGGCCTCTGCCGGTGTTGACCGGGTTACCGTTACACGCCAGTTGAAAATCGCCTATTTTTCCACCGGCGATGAACTGACCGCATCGGGCCGGCCGCTGGAGCCTGGGAAGATATACGACAGCAATCGCGCGATGCTGGGCGGATTATTGGCGGACCCGGCCTACCGCGTAGTCGATCTGGGCGTTATTCCCGACGATAAACCGTTGCTTGAACGCAGCTTCATTGAAGCCTCCCAGAATTATGATGCGATCGTAACCACCGGTGGCGCTTCAGTCGGCGAGGCCGATTATGTCAAGGAAATCCTGCAAAGCTGCGGCGAAGTCAATTTCTGGAAAATAGCCGTAAAACCCGGAAAACCGCTGGCTTTCGGCAAAATAGGCCCGTGTTGTTTTTTCGGCTTGCCGGGCAATCCGGTTGCCGTTGTCGTCACCTTCCATCAGGTTGTCGCTCACGCACTCAGGCAACTTTCCGGCGCGTCGGCGGCCAAACCGTTAAGGTTTACCGCCACCTGCACCACCGCGTTGAAAAAAGCTCCCGGACGGGAGGAGTTTCAGCGCGGCATCCTCAGTCAAAATGAATATGGCGAGTTTTTTGTCGCCTCAGCGGGTCGGCAAGGTTCGCATATCCTCAGCTCTATGAGCCGGAGCGGCTGCTATATCGTCTTGCCGAAAGATTGTGATGGCGTGCAAGCAGGCGACAAGGTAACCGTTGAGCCGTTTAGTTTGTTTATCTAGCGGAGTGCAAGCTTTGCTTGCCTGTTAAAGTATAAAAAACCGGCTCATTCGGTTTTGCGCTGCATCAATTCCTGAATAAACTCAGGTTTATCGCCATGCTTTATAGATTAGGCCTTTTTAACAAACTCTGATTTAAGTTTCATTGCGCCAATACCTTCGATTCTGCAATCAATATCATGATCGCCGTCGACCAGACGGATGATTTTGACTTTAGTGCCGACTTTGACAACCGATGATGAACCTTTAACTTTGAGATCTTTGATTACGGTGACGGTATCCCCGTCTTGCAGCACGTTGCCGTTTGCATCCTTAACGATACGGACATCGGAGCTATCTTCGGCTGTCCCAGCTTTCGGCCATTCGTGTGCGCATTCAGGGCAGATATACATCATATCGTCTTCGTAGGTGAATTCTGAGTTGCATGCGGGGCATTTTGGGAGGTTATTCATTGCTTTCCTTAATGTAGGTTGTTTCAACCTTGTGGAATACAAGGTGTATTAAGGGCGACATAATGCCAGATTTAGGCGTTTATTGTCCATTGCACGAAGGCTATGCCTATTCGGGATGTGAAATTACTGGGGGAAACAGCTGCGTCTGGGCAGGGGGGCACGCTTGAAGAAATGGAACACGGATGCCAAAAGTAGGCGCCTCTAGGCGACACGGATTAAACGGATAAACACTGATTAGGATTTGGTTAAAAATAACTTCCCGAAATCACTGTTTCCGGTCGTCAAGCCGTTCGTGCTGAGCCTGTCGAAGCATGATCGGCTTGACGCGGTGGGACGAAATTTTTGGTAATTATATACTTGATAGGACAAGATTAACCCTGTAAAATTTCACCATAGTCTAAAAAGGTGAAACGCCATGTTCCAGAATTTTGATTCCTTGTTCGCAATGATGCAAGTTTTCTCAGATGAGAAAAAATGTGTAGGTCATTTTCGCGCTGTGCGCTGGCCTAGTGGTGTTGTATGTCCTCATTGTGGTTCAAAGAAAATCTATAATCTTAGCAATGGAACTCATAAGTGCGGTGAATCATCATGCGCAATTAAATTTAGTGTACGTAAAGACACTATTTTTGATGACAGCAAGATTTCACTGCAAAAATGGTTCATGGCAATATACTTAGTAACCAGCCATAAGAAAGGCATTTCTAGTTGCCAATTAGCAAGAGACATTAAGGTTACGCAAAAAACAGCATGGTTTATGCTTCATAGAATCCGTGAGGCAATACTGGTTGATAGAACCGTTCCGTTAACCGGCACAGTTGAAATTGATGAAACGTATGTAGGCGGAAAAGAGAAGAACAAACACGCCAACAAAAGGACAAAGGGCTCCCAGGGGGCGGGTTCTGCAAAATCTAAAGTCGTTGTCCTTGGCATGATCGAACGAGGCGGAGATTTGCGTTTGAATACCATTGATTCAGCAAAAACAGCAAACATTAAACCTTTAATCGTTAAGAATGTCTGTAAAACTGCGTTAGTTAATACTGATGAAGGAACCCAATATACATGGATGAAGGAATCATATAAGCATACGGTTGTAAATCATTCCGCCGGGGAATATGTCAGAGGGGCATCCTATACAAACACCATTGAAGGGGCTTTTGGGCACTTTAAAAGATCAATTATTGGCGTCTACCATAAAGCCAGTGACAAGCACATAGACCGTTATCTTGATATGTTTTCATGGCGGTGGAATTCTCGCGGTATTGGAGAAGGAGAGCGAGTCAATAACCTGCTTAAAGCAACTCGCGGAAGAAAAATCACATACAGAGATTTGATTAACAAGTAAGGTAATATGAGAGAGAACGATAAAGAAGTTGATGTTGATTTTAATGAAGCACTAAGGCGAATAGCTCATACGCCAAAAAGTGTTATAGACAAAGACAAGCAAGAAAAAGAGTCTGCGCCGCCCATAGAGAGCGGCACAGGTAAGGTTGAAAAGCAATCGCCCCCAGTCACCTCATATAAACAATAAACAGTATCAAATGACGCTGTTCTGGATTATGAATAGAAGTGAGAGCAATTGATCAATAGAAGATTACAAGCTATGCCTTTACTAGAATTGGAAAAGCGCGAATTCCACATGCTTTAGCATATAAACGCTTGCCATCTTTAGTAATCCAAGGTCTGAAAATCAGCTTATAGCCATCAGGAATTTTCTTCTTTGTAGCCATTGTTGAGCCTATTTTTAGGCGAACGTATGGACAAACCTGTGGTTTTGCTTTATATTAATAAAGCAGTTTCCTAAGACCGCACAGGAGGATTAGCGCGTTCAGTTCGCTTTCCTTTTGTTAAATCCGGCAAAGATGTTAGAAATCTTTAACGGAAAATGGCTAAGCTCTTATATCAATAGCAAAGCCAACACAACCGCAAACGCGATAATGCTGAGCGATAAACCCATAGTTCCTCCTCATGCTTATATACCCTGTCCAGGGCGTTGGTTGAAAAACAGATGATCTGTGTCTGCAAACACAGATCATCTACCCTTTTTCGTCAATATCATGTTTCGCTACAACATATTTATGCGGAACGTTTCCGCCCCCCTTAAAAGCAACATCAACAAATCCCGAATCTTTTAATTTCCCTAATGCCGTGGATATTCTCGTTCTATTTGAAATATCCTCATCAGGTATTCCATGTTGCATTTTATAAACCTTGTCGACGTGCTGCACAGTGAATTCCTTAGCTCCGAACCTTTCTACAATCTCCTTAACTTCGCCAACAATTGTTTGCTTCTTCGGTTGCTCTTCAAAAAGGTCGTCAACATCAATCACGCCTCTTTTATGAATACCCTGCGCCTGACTTTCTTTATCTTTATCGGGAGCATTAATCCCCATCTTTAGCTTCCATTCAGCAAGCAATTTTTCCTTGACAGCGACTGCCGCCTTTTCTCTTTCAACTTCTGATTCCAAATCTTCAATCAGTTTTTTAGCGTCCATATTTACCCCCCATTAATCTTTAATACGTTTCAAGAATAACACAGAACAAATCAAGAGCAAAGAAAATAATATATGGATATTTATGGTGAGATATGATTAGGTGTTTTAGCGCGGGAATTCGGGGAGAGTAATTAAGATAGCCTTGTCCCGTCAAGTATATAATTACCAAATTTTTCCGTTCACCCCATTCGACAAGCTCATGACAGGCTTCGACAAGCTCAGGGCGAACGGAAAAATTTCACTTAATCTATATCGGGAAGTTATTACGGACCATATCCTTAATAAAGCGTAAAACAAACGGGGCTCTACACTTGAACTGGGGTTGGGCACGCTTGCCGATAAGGCCGGCTAATCCACCCGGTCAACCTTAACCAAAATATGCATCTGGCTTTTGTCGATTTGGCGCGTATTGACAAGTGCGCCGTTTGAGCTGCTGCTACTGTTTTCTCCACTGCCGCCGAGTTCTACCCACTCACCAAGATTAACCCTGATCGTCGATTGCGCATTCTGGGTCTCGATCTGTCCACGGCCGTTCATTTTGTCCGACCAGGGCGCCACGCTGAGAATGACTTGCTGCCCGGCCAGCCTGGGTATTACCTCAAAACCGGTAGT
>JBAQYH010000515.1:0-4016 GCA_049299935.1 Methylobacter sp.
TCGGCGCCGAAACATATCATCATTCCCTATGAGGCGCCCATCGAAATTTCACCATGCGAGCAGCGCAAGAGCGCACGGACAAAGGGTTCCGCAGCAACGGCCGTTGTGGATAAACCGGCCATTGCCGTTCCCGAGAGAAAAAGCCCCGTCTCGCCCGCGAAGACGAAGGCTTCGGCAACGACAATAACGGATATACAGAACAAGTAGTTAAGAGAGTGCGGCTAGATCCAGCCACACCCTCGTTCTAATTGAAGAGAGAACACTATGTCAGACACGGTTTCACTGATCAAGGCAAACCCGCTGCTTCCCGCAGAGGATTATAACGCTCTACGCAAACAGGGCTTCGAATCGATAGAGAAGCTGGGTAGCGCCATCTGGACGGATTACAACAATTCCGACCCCGGCATTACTATGCTCGAAGCACTCTGTTACGCCATCACCGATCTAGCCTACCGCACCGGCTTTGAGGTTAAGGACATCCTGGCTCCGGAACAATTGACCGAAGACACCTGGAAGCAGGTCTTCTATACGGCGCGGCAGATCCTGCACAACAGTCCGCTCACCATTAACGATTATCGTAAACTCATTATCGATGTTAAAGGCGTGCGTAATGCCTGGATAGAGCCCAGCAAAGACTATGAAGTGCCGATCTGGGTCGACTACAACGCATGGCAGCTACGCAAGGAGCACGATTGCGGCTGCGAGGATGCTGGTGAGCATGTTTGCCGAGGACAGTTGCGTTTGAATCCGGTCACTATCGAGCTGGCGAAGAAAGAATATCAGGCTACGCTGACTACGATTAAGCAGCGCGTCCAGGCGCTCGCCAAGCAGCTAAAGCCTTTGCAGGAAAAGCTGAGCAGCCTGACAAAACAAGCCAAGCAGGAAAGTAACGACACGAACACGTTTAGCGTCAATACCGAGATAACTGAACTTCAGCAGCGGGTTGATGAGTTGGCGGCGGAAGAAAAAACGCTTAAATCCGTCCTCGATGCACACAGTAAATTCACTTACACCAAACCGAAGATTCTCGAACTGGAAGGGCTCTACAATGTCCTGGTCGAGTACGAAGAAAACATCATCGAAGAACATCAACGCGAAGCAGTGCGCCAAGCGGTTATCTCCCGCCTGTCGCACCATCGTAACCTATGCGAAGATTTCCTGGGCATCAATGCGGTCGAGTACGAAGATTTGGCTATCGGCGCATCAATCGAGCTGGAAGAGTACGCCGACCCGGATGTCGTGTTGGCCGAAATATTTTTTACCCTCTATAAATATTTTACGCCGTCGATCCCGTTCCATACCATTGATCAATTACTTGCCAAAGGCTGTCAAGTAGACGAGATATTCGATGGCCCGGCGCTTAAACACGGATTTATCGACTCGGAAGAACTTGAGAAAACCGACCTGTTCCGCGACATCCGGCTTTCCGACATCATTAACGAAATATCCGGCATCAAAGGTATCAAAGGCATCTTGTATTTGCACCTGCCGTTCCACGGTTTCGGCAAAGACGATGCCGGGAAAAACTATTTTAACGCGTGGCTTAAAGCCTTGCGCGATGCCCGGAAAATCGCACGTATTCAGCCGTCTAAGTCGCAAATCATGTTCTGTAAAAACCGGGATTTTATCAGCTATTTTGTCGGCAGACCGGAAGACCGGCATCCCGAACGCATGCTTAAGCTGTTTAAGGATATGAAAACGCAAGAGCGCAAATACAAGCTTGAAGGCCAGGAGATCGATTTTTCAGTGCCGACCGGCGAGTTTATGCAACTTGAGGACTATTATCCGGTAACCCAATCGCTGCCGATGTGTTACGGGGTTAGCGAACGGGTGGGTTTGCCCGGCGATGCCGAGGCAAAACGAAAGGCGCAGGTGTTACAACTTAAAGGGTACTTGTTATTCTTCGAACAAATCCTTTCCGACCACTTGGTGCAACTCAACCATGTCAGGGATTTATTTACCTTCGATTCCTCAGTCCGGCATACCTATTTCACCCGCGTTCTTACTGAACTTGACGGCTTGCAGAACCTGCTTATCGACCACGAAAATCTTGGTACCACGCACTTCGACACCGTTATAAAGGAATTCGCCCACACCCTGCAAAACCTCACCGAAACGCCTGAACTTTTCGGGGTGCGCAGAAACCTCTTTCTCGACCATATGCTGGCGCGATTTAGCGAAGACTTGGGTGAGTACGAACGGATAGCTCGCTGGTTAACGCCCGATAAGGTTGACGAACGCTTGCTTGAAGACAAGATCAACATCCTGAAAGATGGCGAATATTTTCGCATCAGCAGCAATCGCGGACGCGGATACAATTATGCCGCGCCGGAGTTTTGGGATGTCGCCAATGTTTCCGGCACAGAACGAAGGATAAGCCGTTTGCTCGGTTTTTCAAATGTTGCGCGAAGGTCGCTGGCACCGGACTGCGTCGTCAGCGAAACGGTTATGGAAGTCGATCCGAAAACGAAAATCCCGGCACCGAAAAAAAATGCAAAGGGACAGCTATTAAATGTGGTCAAACTGCTCGATCCAGACGACAAGTCCCATGTCATTCTGACCAGCGTAACCGTCGCTGACGGTTGCTGCACCGAACAACTGATGAACTCAATCCTGTCCAGTGCCGGGGACAGGAAGAACTACAGACTTAAGGAAGACCTGAAACAACGCAGCCGCAAGACCGCTGGATTAATCGGGACATTTTGGTTCGAACTTTGGGACGGGGCCGATTCGGAAACTGCTGTGCTGCTTGCCTCAAGCGAACGCTGTGACAAAAAAGAGCGGCGCGACAAGGCATTCCATAAATTGCTGACGGTCATCGAGCTTATCGACCGGAATGAAGGGCTGCACCTCGTCGAACATATTCTACTCAGGCCTAAATTCGACGAAGTATTCGACGAAGCGGGAAACCCCATCAATGTCTTGTTCCCGCTCATTTGCCTTGATGATTGCGATCTTGGCATCGGTATCGATGACGGAACGGAAATCCCGCCCTACCACAAACGCATACACCGCATTCCCGCCGATAAATGCTATGACAATATGCCCTGGGTACTTGAGTATTTGCGTTTTAATCCGGTCAGCAAACAGTTTGACCAATCCATTCTATGGCAACAGGTGCCTTTGGACGGAGCGGAACCTTCGCCGTTGAAATTCAGGAAATACGAATATCTGTCCAAGCGGGTACGCGATCTCCATGAGTTCGGCTCGGAACGGATCAATTATGAGATCGTCTCGAACCGGCAGGAAGACCCGTTGAAACTGAAGTACGGTTTTATCATTCATGGCGACCGTAATGCCGTCCTTGCCCAAAGTCCGTTCGTATTCAACAAAAGGCCGCCTAGCCAAAAGAAACCCGTTACAGACGACATTGACCAGGAAATCGAAAACCTCATGCGTTATTTCGAATTCGAGTTCGATTTATATTGCGAGGCCGATCCTTGCGACAACAATGAAGATCCTTATTCTTTCAGGACAACCGTCGTATTGCCGTGCTGGCCTAAGCGCTTTCGCGATCCGACCTTCCGCAACCTGGTAGAGAAAACTATCCAAGCCGAATCGCCTGCGCATGTTCATACCCGTATTGTTTGGTTAGGCATTCTTGAAATGCAACGCTTTGAAAAGGTCTACAGCGACTGGCTGCTGGAAATGTCGCAGACCGAGATGCCTTCATACGAAAAAACCAATCCGCTAGTCGATACGCTAAATACACTCCGCCCCTGCGGCGTTTGTGATGATGAATGCGGTTGAATTGAGAATGTCCGGCAACAAGGACATGATGCATCACATTAACCGGTTGCGTTTTGAACTCAGCTGCCCTGAAGAAGAACCGGCTTTTAAGTTGCGCCAGAGTTTTGCCCAGACCTTTCAGCCGGAAATTATCGAGGTCATCGATAAAATATGTTCCGAATATGTCGCTGAAGACGAATGGCTTCAGATAGATGTGATGGATATTGATCTCGGCCGCTTTAGTCCGCACCTGCTCGATCGTGATTTTGCCGTCGTGTTTCGGGAAC
>JBAQYH010000516.1:0-5611 GCA_049299935.1 Methylobacter sp.
GTAATGGCGCGACGAATTTGGTCTTCAATTTCGACATAGCGCAGCAGGACGATGGAGTCCGTCAATGTGGAGATATGGGCGTCTGTCACTGACACGCCGCCGATCAGGTCGGGCGTGGTGGCGGTGAATAGAGCCGCCAGTTGATGGGCTTTGACAAACGAGGCAATGCCGATCACGAACTCGCGAAAGCCCTTGGCTGATGTGATGCGTTCCAACGCGGAGATACTGTCCAGGGCCAGACGATCCGGCTTGAAGCGGTCTATCTGGTGTTTGATGGTCGCCAAATGATCTTCCAGCGTGGCATTTTCGGGATAAGCCGAAATGATGTTAAGCGCCCCGGATGCTTCCATTTTTTCGAAGTCAACGCCCCAGCCTTTGGCATTGCGGTACAGTTGCTCCCGGCTTTCTTCAAAGGCCAGTAACAAACAGCGTTCGCCTTTGGCTATACCGCCGGCAATAAATTCGGTCACCATCAGAGTCTTCCCGGTACCGGTCGCGCCCGAGACCAATATGATCGAATCTCGGAAAATGCCGCCCCCGCACATCTCGTCGAGCATGGGGTTGCCGGAACTGACGCGCAGATCGGAGGATTGCTGATTCAGTTTGATAGCGGAAAGGGGAACAACGACCAAGCCCTCATCGGGCACCACGGTAAAAGGATATTCGCCTTTATGATGGTAAGTGCCGCGAAATTTGAGAATCTCGATGGTGCGATGGCGTATCTGGTCGTCCAGGCCATTGCGCAAAATAATCACGTTATCGGCAACGAATTCCTCTACGCCAAAGCGGGCAATACTGCCGTATTCCTGTTCGCGTTCGGTTGTCATTAGCGTCGTGACCTGCATCGCGTTCATTGCCTTGGCAATACGCAACAACTCCAGCCGAATCATCCGGGTTTCCTGGAACTGCGAAAAAATCGCACCCAGTGAGTCAATGGCGACTCTTGATGCGTTTATTTTACCGATAGCATGTTTTAAACGCACCAATAAGGCGCCGAGATCGTAACTGCCGGTTATCAGCGTGTCGTCATCGTAATAAGGCGAGGCATCGACGAATATCCATTTTCCTTCGGCTTCCCAGGCAGGAATGTCCCAGCCAAGCGACATCATGTTGCGGCGGATATCGTCCGGCGACTCCTCAAAGGTCACAAACACGCCGGTTTGATCCCATTGTTTGATGCCTTCCGCCAGATATTGGGCCGCGAATACGCTTTTACCGCTGCCTGCGGTACCTGCCATCAATGTGGTGCGGTGAATCGGCAAACCACCGACTGCAATCAGGTCGAAACCGGGGATTCCCGTGGTCAATTTTTCGACGGAACGATCAGTGGACTTGTTATTCATAAAAGATATTCAGGTTTTTAGTTGGGATTTACAGACGATTTAGGCGGGCGGATATCGAGACCCACCAAGACTTTTTCTGTTTCCGATAAGTCTCCGATCAGACGCCGCAATGGCGGTGGCAATGATTTGATCAATGTTGGCGTTGCCAGAATCCGTTCATCTTCCGCTAATTGCGGACGCTCAAGAATATCGATGATCTCGATTTCATATTTTGCATCGAGATTTTCTTCGCAAATTTTACGGAGGTTCTGGATGGCGCTTTCCGAGCGGGGTGTTTGGCCGGTGATATAAAGCTTCAAGTGATATTTATTCATGCAGGCTAGTTTAAATCATTTGTTAAAGTAATGACAATGCTGTTAGCCACCATAAGCAGAGCTATTATGATATGGATAAACGGATTTTTAGTTTGCGCTTTTAAATCTGTGATTATCCGTTTAATCCGTGTCATCTGTGTTCTATCATTGAGCATACGCTGACTAGTCACAGTTATGGTTTAGTTAACGGGATATTTGTAATCTGTGCTGCCTTGGCTTTGGTCGCTTAAGATACTTTGCCAAGCCTTTCACAACGCATCCGGTCGGCTCGTTTTCCGGCTTGACAGTGTCGGTGCATTGAATTGAATGCATGTGGGATGACATTTCCCGGTTTCGCCTGCGGAGCGGCATAATGAAAGCACAGATCCTCGGCAAAGGCAGGGGGCAGTCATGGGGCAAAGATGCTTGCAGCAATAACAGTGCTCGCGGCAACAAGGCTTAACCAATTCGAGTTTCGCCTGTTTGGGTGGCGTGAATGGTAAAACATGCATTACTCCTTGGTTGAGTGGCCTGAAGCGAGTATTTAAAACAAGATGAGGCATAATGGTGTTGATTTAAGCAGCGCAAAGCCCTCTCCAGAAGGGGACGGTTGGGTGAAGGAAATCAACACAGGAAAAAACTTATGAAGCGCATCATCCCAGACTTCTCACTGACAGAGAAGGGGGTATGTTCTTTAACTTAACGCCAATACATCCTGTATATCCGATTTTTTTATTCACTACGAAGGTTACAACGTTTATGTTTTTTCTTCGTGGTAAGAAAAAATCAGTAACGGTGGGATGATCTTCTTTCGTGGTCTATTATTAAGGCCAGCGCCTGCTGAATAGTTACAACGTTTCTGTCCTGAAATCACCCATGGGTTTACCAAATATGGACCAGTTTTTGATTAACGATCTAAAAATTTCTTCGCGCCTTTACGCGGGTTTTGGTTTGCTGTTGTTGCTGGTCGTCCTTCTGGGCGGGATGGCCGCTGCGATGCATTTTTCTCCAGGCCCCGATAACGGGTCTTTTGAAAGCCAAATTGCTGTTTGAACACTCGGAAAACGTGCTCCACTCGGGCTCGAACCGAGGATTGTTTGCGGTTGCGTTTTTTCTGGCTGGACGACAGATTTTTGCCGGGTTTGCGCTTTATCATTGACGCACCAGCGCATACCCTGATGCCGGGCTCCATATTGGTATCTATCGCTGGTATAACCGGCATCCGCAAAGATGACTCGATCACCCTCACGTAGCAGTTTGGGCAGTTCATTGATGTCGGCTACATTGGCGGTCGTTGTCGTCACTGTGTGAACAGCGCCGGAATTCACATCTGCGCCGATATGGATTTTCATACCAAAATACCATTGCTGGCCTTTTTGGGTTTGGTGCATGTCCGGATCACGCGATTTATCCTTGTTTTTGGTGGAACTGGACGCGTGAATAATCGTGGCATCGACCATCGTGCCTTGAGAGACTAAAAGTCCTTGTTCTTTCAAATAGCCATTAATGATATCTAACAATTTTTCAGTTAATTGATTCTTCTCCAACAAATGACGGAAGTTCAGAATCGTGGTCTCATCCGGTAACGCTTCAGTGACGTTACCAGAACCGGCAAAACGGCGAACACTTTCTATTTCATAGAGGGCATCTTCTATCTGTCGGTCGGAAAAACTAAACCAGTTCTGCATACAGTGAATGCGCAGCATACTGGTCAGCGGCATCGGTTGGCGACCGCGTCGACCTGTGGTGGGGTAAGCCGGTTTAATCAAAGCAAGCAACTTTGACCAGGGCACTGTTTGCTCCATTTCGTTCAAAAACACTTCCCTTCTTGTGAGGCGTTTTTTGTGGCTATATTCGAGGTCAGCAAAACTGCTTTGATATGTCATATAGGTATCTGGGCTGCTTTGATTGATGACAATATTATCCCACACCGGGTGATTTAATAAGCGCTTCCCTAATTAAATCCAATTTTTATACCTTATAAAGGCTGATTCACCACTTAACTTAATTGGTGAGCTGATAAAAAACTTGCATATAAAAAAATCTGAATTATGATTTGTATATTGCTTTCCGCTAATAATAAAGGCCTCAATGATGAGCACCCAAAATAACAATTTTTATCTATATTTAATAAAACCCACCATTTACGACAGCGACGGATATCCAATACATTGGCTTCATAATAACATGCCGACCAATAGTCTTGCGTCGATATATGGAATAGCTCTCGACTGTAAAGAACGGGCCGTTTTAGGTCTGGATACAAATATAATTATTAAAGCTATAGATGAAAGTAATACTCCATGTAAGCATCAAAAAATAATATCAAATATAAAAAGTAACAACGCAAAAGCTTTGGTCGCGTTCGTTGGTGTTCAGTCAAACCAATTTCCTCGTGCAATCGACTTGGGAGCAAAGTTTATTGCAAATGAAATTCCTGTATGTATTGGCGGTTTTCACGTGTCCGGCATAATGTCAATGTTTCAAAAACCCTCGCAAGATTTGATAAATGCAAACAAAATCGGAATATCTCTTTTTTCCGGAGAGGCCGAAGAAGGGCGCTTTGATGAGTTGCTAAAAGATGCTTGGAATGGCCAAATGAAAAATATATATGATTACTCAAATCAATATGTAAGTATCGCCAATGAGCCTACGCCGTTTATGCCCCCGGAGAACGTTAAAAAAACGTTCGGAAATGTTTCAAGTATGGATTTAAGCCGGGGTTGTCCATATAACTGCAGCTTCTGCTGTATTATTAATGTACACGGAAGAAAAAGCCGCACTCGTAATGCGGATGATTTGGAAAAAATTGTACGATTAAACTTTAAAAATAAAACAAAAAGCATGTTTATCACTGATGATAACTTCGCACGAAATAAAAATTGGTCACAATTATTGGATAGACTTATTAAGCTACGCGAGGAAGGCATCAAAATGTCCTTTTACATTCAGGCAGACGTACTCAGTCATCGTATACCCGGATTTGTCGAAAAAGCGTCTCAAGCAGGAGTTGAAACTGTTTTTATTGGGCTGGAGAATATAAATGAAAAAAACCTGCTTACCGTCAACAAAAAACACAACAAAATTGAAGATTATCGTGAAACACTTTTAGCTTGGAAGAAGCACGCTGTAATCACGGCTTGCGGTTACATTATAGGATTTCCTAACGATACGAAAGAATCTATTTTAAAAGACATAGACATTATAAAAAAACAGCTTCCAGTCGACATGCTGTTTGTCAATATACTTACCCCGCTTCCCGGCTCGGCAGACCACAAACGACTTACAGAAAAAGGGGTATGGTTAGATCCGGATTTAAATAAGTATGACTTTACTCATCGTGTATTTAATCATGATAACATGACAAACTCAGAATTAGATGAAATCTACAAAGTTGCCTGGCGGAAATACTACACATTTAAACACATGGAAACCATTCTGCGTAGAATGTATGCGTTAGGTAAAATTAAAAATATTAACACCGTAATAGGTTTATTTTTAACATTTGGCGTCATAAACAAAGTCCATAACATGTACTCTTACGATCTTGGATTAATCCGGCGAAAAAATAGAAAAGACATAAGAGAAGGGAGAACCCCAGAGGGTTTTTTCACCTTTCACTACAAATATATTATACATTCAGCGAAAACACTCGGTGTAGTTGTCATGGGGTTGGTTAAAATAAGTCTGATAATCTCAAAAATATCATTAAACAGAACGAAAAGTGATTATCGTGACGCGGCAATAACGGCGCCAGACATCCAGCAGCCGTCTCCGATTGGTAGTCAGTTATGATGAATCGGCAGGATAGAGCCGAGCCAGTTTACGCCGAGCGTCCTGATTGGTGAAGCGCCAATTGACCGGATTAGCCTTTAAATTACGTTCACGCACATTTGCCTCAACTTCACGACGCAAAGTTTCTTTGTCTGGAATTCGCTGAGACAGGCACATATTCGACAAGACAGCCAACTCGAT
>JBAQYH010000517.1:0-2097 GCA_049299935.1 Methylobacter sp.
CAAAAGAAAGTAACTCGCCTTCGGGTACGAGAACCCGATTCGATCATTTGTCGCGGTAGCGACTCCTTAACTAGAATTAACCATTTTAAATTAAAAGTACATACGCTATGAACGATCATTCTTTACCCGACCATGACTGTACTATCTGCACTGTTTCTTCGACAATCAGTCGCGTCTGCGCTTGTCCCGGCAAGCTGTCCCGGTGGTTTGACAGCAACGCGCAAGGCATGGCCCCGCTATTTCCACGGTTGCTGCTGGCCTATGAATTCGGCGAAGCCGGGCTGGAAAAACTTAACGGCGAAAACTGGTTTACGGATCTGACTTTTCCGTTTCCGGTTAGCCTGCTGCCTGCCGATGTCAGTTGGACATTGGCTGCCGGCCTGGAAATTATTGCGCCGGTGGCGCTGGTCTTAGGTCTGGCAACCCGGTTTTTCAGTCTGGCGTTAATGCTGTTGACCGTGGTGGCGATTGCCGCCGTACACTGGCCCGCCGAGTGGCACAGTCTTGCCGAACTGTGGAAAGGCTATGCGATTACCGACCAGGGTTACGGCAATTACAAGCTGCCGCTGAGTTATTTGTTCATGCTGAGTTCGTTGCTGCTCAGCGGCAGCGGCCGGTTAAGCGTCGATTTCTGGCTTAAGTCCCTGTCAATCGCCGGCAAAACCGGCCACAATCAACGTCAAGCGTCTATGCAACATGAGGGGGAAATATGCACAAAAAACACCTGATCTGGCTGCTGCCGATAATCTTAGCTGCCTTCTTTCTGTTCGACGGCCCGCAACTGTTAAGCCTGGACAACATCCGCGAGCATCGGCAGGCATTGATGGATTTTACAGGCCGGCATTACCTGCTGATGCTGATTGCCTGCGGTATCGGTTACAGCCTGTCCACCGCGTTAAGCCTGCCGGGCGGTACGGTGTTGTCGCTGTTGCTGGGCTTCCTGTTCGGGCGCTGGATGGGCACCTTGTTGATCGTGATTTCCGCGACAGTGGGGGCGACGGCGCTGTTCTGGCTGGCGCGTTACCTGTTGGCGGACTGGGCCGAACAGCGATTGCGCAGCAACAAACTCGCGAAGAAGCTGCTGGACGGTTTTCAGGGCGATGCTTTCAGTTACCTGCTGTTTCTGCGTCTGGTGCCGGCGTTTCCGTTCTGGCTGGTGAATCTGGCTCCGGCGTTTACTCCGGTATCGCTACGGATTTATGTGACGAGCACGTTTATCGGCATCATACCCGGCAGTTTCGTGTTCGCCAATCTGGGGCAATCCCTGGGCAGTATCCAGCGCCTGGATCAATTATTGTCGACTCAAACCTTGTTGGCTTTTAGCTTGCTGGGCGTATTGTCACTGCTGCCGATATGGCTGAAACATAGGCCAAAGGAGTGAGCGGAGAATAGGCATGAGAGGATGTTATTGACGGTTTTAGTGATGCAGAGCTTGGCTGTCGACCCGGCGTTCCGGCAGCATGCTGGCCAGTCAGGGCACGCCCCAAAGCAGCGAAAACTTTGTTCAATTTTTATAACTGATGTTACGCACACACATGATAAAAAAAGCGTCGTCCACGAAAAGCACGAAAATAGTTAAAACACATCGTTCCCAGGCTCCGGCGCTCGCGTTATACAACAAGTCTGTTTAAGATCGCCATTAGGGATGAATGCCTGAATGACTCGGATGTAGACCGGAAAAGCTTCCGCTCCTGCTCACGCCCCTTACCTACATCCATGTAGGCAACGCCAGTTCTCGCTATCGCTTGAACCGGCTTATTCCGGCCTGCGTAGCTACGTTGTTAATTTTTCGTGCCTTTCGTGCTTTTCGTGGACAATGCGTAACATCAGTAACTAATCACCGCACACCTTAAGCCACGGCTGGCCTGCGCGACGTGCAGCTCTGGCTCTGCGCCGCTTCTAACTTATCCTGAATCACCCCGGCCAAGTATTGCGCATCTTCGGCAATGCCCAGAAAACGGCCGGAACCCCAGGTGTTGAGCCAGGGCAGGCCGATAAAATAGACTCCCTCTTCATTGGCTACGCCGCGCCGGAATTGCGGATGCCCCCGTCCGTCGAAAACCGGCAGTTCGATCCAGCTGTAATCCGGGCGGAAAC
>JBAQYH010000518.1:0-3575 GCA_049299935.1 Methylobacter sp.
AGGACGGTAAAACCATCCTGGCGACATTAAAACCCACCGCATTCCTGGCAATGTTCAACGTGCCGCAACTGGAAATAGTGGCGCGGGATGTGGAAAACACCATTGTTAAAATCATGAAGGAGGCGGCATCCGACTGATTACAAATAGGTATCGGCCGGACGGCAACAGCGGACAAAAATCAGATTCAAAAACCGGGAGTACTGCCATGTTCTACAAAGCCAAAAAACTAAAAGGCTACAAATTGCATAGCCTCGACGGGGATATAGGGAAAGTGGAAGAATTCTACTTCGATGACCAGCATTGGGCGATCCGCTATTTGGTCGCCGACACAGGCGACTGGCTTAGAGGCAGGCTGGTGTTGATCTCCCCGTATGCGCTGGTCGCGGTGAATAAAGAAGAGCAATTCATCACTGTCAATTTGACCCAAAAGCAGATTGAGGACAGTCCACCGTTGGACAGTGACAAGCCGGTCTCGAGACAATTCGAGGAGAAGTATTACGGCTATTACGGATGGCCGTTGTATTGGGAAGACCCATTCATGGGGGGACCTTACCCCTCCTATCCCTATATTGTGCGTGACCCTGAAATATGGGAAACATCAAGCCAAGATGAGAAAAAGTGGGATCCCAATTTGCGCAGCACTCCTGAGGTGATGGGTTATCATATTCAAGCCACAGACGGCGATATTGGTCATGCCGAGGATTTTGTCATCGATGATGAATCGTGGGCGATTCGTTATCTAATCATCAATACGCAAAACTGGTGGCCGGGAAAAAAGGTCCTGATTTCACCTCAATGGATCGAGAGTATTGATTGGTTCGATTCGACAGTCTTCATTAATCTCAGCTGTGAGGCCATCAAGCAGTCACCGGAATACACGAAGGAATCCCAGCTAACCAGAGATTATGAGGCCGAACTGCATCGGCATTACGATCGCCAAGGATACTGGGTCGATGAATCGGCTGCCAAGAAGCACTCCCGTTGAAGAAAACGAATAAGGCGATGCCCGATAAAAAATATACTTCGTATAATTTATTTTTTATTCACCACGAAGACACGAAGGACGCGAAATTTATGTTTTTTCTTCGTACTCTTCGTGTCTTCGTGGTGAGAAAATAATGCGTAATTCGGGTATGTTCTTTCATGGAAACGGCCTAAGGAGTTTCTTAGATGCGCGTCTTGCTCGAAACAGCGGTGCCGGCGATTAAAGGAGCCGCCACATGACTCCTGCCAAACAACCAAAAGCCCCAGCCTGGCACAGCCAGTCTGCCGAGGAAGTGCTGATACAGCTCGACTCCACGGCGGCAGGCATGTCTGCGCCGGAAGCGGCCCTCCGCCTTGCGGCCAACGGCCCGAACGAGCTGAAAGAAGGCAAGCGCATCAGCGCACTGCAAATTTTCCTTGGTCAGTTCAAGAGCCTCATCATTTGGATTCTGATCGTTGCCGGAGTCATCTCCGGTATGTTGGACGAAGTGGTGGACGCTATCGCCATCCTATCCATCGTCGTCATCAACGCCGTCATCGGCTTTTACCAGGAGTTCAACGCGGAAAAATCCATAGCGGCGCTCAAGAAAATGACTGCGCCGCAGGCCAAGGTACGGCGAGGCGGACAAGTTATTTCGATACCTGCTTCGGGAATCGTAGTCGGTGACATCCTTGCCCTGGAGGCCGGCGACCTGGTCGCGGCCGATGCCCGGCTTCTGGAAGCGGCCTCGCTCAAATGCACCGAGTCCGCGCTGACCGGCGAGTCGGAGGCGGTCACGAAACAGCCCGAGACATTGAAACAGGCCGACATCCCGCTCGGCGACCGCGAAAACATGGTGTTCATGGGCACCAGCGTTGCGGCAGGTACGGGACAGGCCGTCGTCGTAGCCACGGCGATGAATACCGAGTTGGGCCGCATCGCCGGACTGATTGCAGAGGCGGGTACGGAAGAACACACTCCGCTGGAAAAAAAGCTTGAGTCGTTTGGGCAGGTATTGGTCTGGGCAGCGCTGGGCATTGTCGCGCTGCTGTTCGGATTGGGTTTGCTGCGCGGAACGGAACCTTTCGAGATGTTCATGACCTCGGTCAGTTTAGCCGTGGCTGCCATTCCTGAGGGACTTCCCGCCGTGGTGACCGTTTCGCTCGCGCTTGGCGTATTGCGTATGTCCCGCCGCCATGCACTGGTGCGCAAGCTGGCCGCAGTCGAAACGCTCGGTTCGACCACCGTCATCTGCACGGACAAGACCGGCACCTTGACGATGGGCGAAATGACCGTAAGGGCGCTCTACGTCGCCGGCCAAAGTTACGAAGTCACAGGCATTGGCTACGGGCCGGACGGCGAAGTGCGCTTCGAGGGCAAAAGTACCCAAGAGCGGCACGCGGCACCGTTGCTCGAATTCGCGAACATCATTCTCGGCTGCAACAACGCTCATTTGGTTCAGGAGCAGGGAACCTGGAAAGTGATCGGCGACCCCACCGAAGGCGCATTATTGGCGGCCGGAGCCAAAGCCGGCGGCGACCGCGAGCGCATCGAACGGGAACTGCCGAAACATCAAGCGATACCTTTCGATTCCGATCGAAAACTCAGCACGATGATTCGTAAGATGCCGGACGGCAAATTGCGCGCCTTCATCAACGGGGCGCCCGATGTGCTGTTGGAGCGTTGCACAAACCTCTACACCAGTGCCGGAGTCCGTCCCATGACGCCCGATGATAGTCAGGCCATTGCGGCGCAAAATACCGCGATGGCGCAGCAAGCCCTGCGCGTGCTCGGATCGGCTTGGCGCGACCTGGACAACGTAGCGCCCACCGGCTTAACGGCAGACGCCGTGGAGCATGATCTCGTATTCGTGGGCTTGTCGGGCATGGTTGATCCGCCGCGTCAGGAAGCCAAGGATGCCGTTGCGAGATGCCGCGCCGCAGGCATCCGCGTGGTGATGATTACCGGCGACCATCCTCACACCGCGACGGCCATTGCGCGGGAACTCGGTATCGCTGCGAACGACGACACGGCTATCGCGGGTGTCGATCTGGACAAGATATCTGACGACGAACTCCGGCAACGCGCGCCCAAAATAGCCGTGTATGCCCGCGTCACGGCCGAGCACAAACTGCGCATTATCCGCGCCTGGAAAGCTAACGATGCAGTGGTCGCGATGACCGGCGACGGCGTCAACGACGCTCCGGCCATCAATGGCGCCGACATCGGCATCGCCATGGGCAAAGCCGGTACGGAAGTCACCAAGCAGGCGGCGGACATGATCATCACCGATGACAACTTCGCCTCTATTGTCGCCGCCGTCGAAGAGGGGCGCGGCATCTACGACAATATCCGCAAGACGCTCGAATACCTGCTGGCGGGCAACACCGGGGAATTGCTGTTGATGACCGTCTGCGTGGTCGTGGGTCTGCCGACGCCGCTGCTGCCCATTCATCTGCTATGGATCAATCTTGTGACCGACGGCCTGCCCGCGCTTTGCCTGGCTACCGACCCCATCGATCCCGATGTGATGAAATGCAACCCGCGTCACCGGTCTGAGCGCATCACCAACCGCAGCTTTCTAAATGCGATGTTTTTCACCGGTTTCCTC
>JBAQYH010000519.1:0-2253 GCA_049299935.1 Methylobacter sp.
GTCCAACATCGGCCGGATGAAGCATGTTTACCGGCACGGTTTATGGCATCGTTACGGCAGAACCATGCAGTCGATTGCCGGCATCCATTTTAATTATTCGGTGCCTGAAGCCCTGTGGCCGGTTTTACACCTACAAGAAAACAGCCCGCTGAATCTGGAGCAGTTCAAAGCCGATGCCTACTTCGGTTTGATCAGGAATTTCCAGCGCATGGGCTGGATGATTCTGTACCTGTTCGGCGCATCGCCGGCCATCTGCAAAAACTTCTTCAAAAGCCGTCCGTCGTTGATGGCGCAATTTGAAGAGTTCGATAACGGCACGCTTTATCACCCTTACGCGACGTCGTTACGGATGAGCGACATTGGCTACAAGAGTAAAAATCAGGCTAACCTGAAAATCGATTACAACTCCATAGACGGCTATGTCGGCAGCTTGAGTGCGGCCATTAACACGCCTTATCCGGAATACGAAAAAATCGGCACCTTGGTCGATGGCGAATACCGCCAACTGAACAGCAATATTTTGCAGATTGAAAACGAGTTTTACAGCACTATGCGGCCTAAACAGATTGCCCTGTCCGGCGAAAAACCGACCATGGCGCTTAAGCGTTGCGGGGTTCGATATGTAGAAATGCGCTCCTTGGATCTGGACTTGTTTAACCCGATCGGCATCGATGAAGATAAAGCCCGTTTTATTGAAGCGCTGCTGCTGACCTGCCTGCTGCAAGACAGCCCGAAAACTTCAGATCAGGAACACCTGGTTAACAACGCCAACCAGCTGGCGGTTGCCAATTTCGGCAGAAAACCGGGACTGGAGCTTGAGCAAGGCCAACAAAAAATACCTTTGCGGGATTGGGCCGGCGAGATTTTTGAAGCCATGCAGCCGGTATGTGCAATCCTCGATCAAGATGATGCGGAAAAGCCTTACAGCGCTGCTTTGGCAAAACAGCAGCGGTTGGTCGAAAATCCCGATTTAACCGCATCGGCACGCATGCTGGCGCAGATGACCCAGCTTCGGCAGCCGTTTGCCCGTTTCGCGTTAAATACTTCCGCCGAGCACGAGCAGTATTTTAAGGGCAATAAACTGGATAAAAACCACGCGCAACGGTTTAATGAAATGGCCGCAGAATCCCTTGCCAAACAGCATGAAATCGAAAGTAAGGATCAAATTTCTTTTGATGATTTCTTGAAGCGTTATTTTTCACAAAGCTGATTTTTACATTATGACTACATTCGATATAGAGCAACTGCAAGCCGACTTGGCCCGTAAAAATCCGCGCATCATCCTGAAAAAAGCGTTGGAGCTGTTCGATAACATCGCCATCTCTTTCAGCGGTGCGGAAGACGTGGTGCTGATCGACATGGCGGTGGCTATCAGAAAAGACATACAGGTTTTTTCCTTGGATACCGGGCGCCTGCATCCTGAAACCTATCGGTTCATAGAAAAAGTCAGGAAACATTACCAAATCGATATTGAATTATTAACGCCTGACCGGGACGTGCTGGATAGCTTCGTCAAAAAGAAAGGCCTGTTCAGTTTCTATGAGGACGGACACCAAGAATGTTGCGGCATCCGCAAGGTTGAACCGTTAAAACGCAAGTTGGCCCATTTAGACGCCTGGATTACCGGCCAACGCAAAGATCAAAGCCTGGATACACGTCAGGATATTCCCGAAGTGCAGATAGACACTGCTTTTTCCACTGCCGAGCATCAGCTGGTTAAATTCAATCCGTTGCTCAACTGGAGTTCGGCGCAAGTCTGGGATTATATTGAGGCCTATCAGGTACCGTATAACGAATTACACGAAAAAGGCTATATCAGCATAGGCTGCGAACCCTGCACTCGCCCCGTGCTGCCCAACCAGCATGAAAGGGCAGGGCGCTGGTGGTGGGAGTCTGGGGCGAAAAAAGAATGCGGATTGCATGCAGGGAATTTGAAAAAGAAGTAGTTGTAGGTGGGGAGCTAGTGCCCGACCCTGGCGTACTGTATTAGTTCAGATTTGAACTGACAATTTTTAAAATAGCCTTAACTGAAGCGATTTTGGCTGGCTGTTTTCGACCCTAAGCGGCCTTTTACAGCAAGAATTTGATTGGCTGGTTAGCACCATACAACTGACGGCTATCAAGATAAAAAGCAACTGGTCATCATCAGCACGGTAAGGTGTAATACTGATTATAGTGGTAAAATTTTTTTGATTATACGGTGCTCCCCCAGGTAATGGGTTAAATATGTAATTTTCCCGTATAATATTTCTA
>JBAQYH010000520.1:0-2611 GCA_049299935.1 Methylobacter sp.
CCTCTAGGCGACACGAAAAGCACGAAAAAGTCGTTTGGGGAATTTTCGTGCTTTTCGTGATTTTCGTGGACGCTGTTCTTTATCTAATCCAGCAATTTCTTCAATACCGTGCGCAGAATGCCGCCATCCCGGTAATATTGGATTTCAATCGGCGTATCGATGCGGCTTACGGCCTTAAAGGCCGTGACGGTTCCGTCAGGCGCGGTTGCCGAAACCTTAACTTCCTGTTGCGGCACCATTGCATCGGCAATATCGATGGCAAATGTTTCCGTCCCGGTTAATTTCAAGCTTTTAGCCGATTCGCCGTCGATAAATTGCAGCGGCAAAATGCCCATGCCGATCAGGTTGCTGCGGTGAATCCGTTCGTAACTCTCGGCGATGACCGCTTTTACGCCTTGCATAAACGGGCCTTTCGCCGCCCAGTCGCGTGACGAACCGGAGCCGTATTCTTTGCCCGCAAGAATGCACAGCGGGATGTCCGCTTCTTTGTATTTCATCGCGGCGTCGAAAAACGTCATCCGTTCGCCGGTAGGATGATAGATTGTCACATTGCCCTCGACGCCGGGCACCAGCAGATTATGAATGCGAATATTGGCGAAGGTGCCCCGGCTCATCACCTGGTCGTTGCCCCGGCGCGAACCGTAACTGTTCCAGTCTTTTTGCTCAATGCCTTTCCCCAAAAGGTACAGCGCCGCAGGGGAGCCGGGGGCGATTTGACCGGCCGGTGAAATATGATCGGTGGTGACGGAGTCGCCGAACAGGGCCAGCACCTGCATGCCGCCAAGCGGCTGTATCTGTTGCCGGGCTGTCGTCAAGCCTTCAAAGAACGGCGGTTTCCTGATATAGGTCGAATTATCGTCCCACGCATACAGTTCGGTGCCGCTGACCTCAACCTTCTGCCATGCCTGAGTCCCGGTGAACACATCCGCATAACGTTCCCGAAACATCTCCGGCGTTACAAATTGTCTGATCACTTCGGCCACTTCCCAGGGCGTAGGCCAGATGTCTTTCAGGTAAACCGGCTTGCCGTTCCTGTCTTCGCCAAGCGGTTCGCGGGTAATGTCCAGCGCCGTCGATCCCGCCAGCGCATAGGCGACGACCAGCGGCGGAGAGGCGAGATAGTTGGTCTTGGTCAACGGATGCACGCGGCCTTCAAAATTCCGGTTGCCGGACAGCACCGCCGACACGACCAGATCGTTGTCCAGTATCGCTTTTTCAACGGCTTCATCCAGCGGGCCGGAGTTGCCGATGCAGGTGGTGCAGCCATAGCCGACCAGATAGAAACCGAGCTGTTCCAGAAAACCAAGCAGCCCCGACTGCTTTAAATACTCCGTTACCACCAATGAACCGGGGGCCAGCGAGGTTTTGACATAGTTTTTAACCTTTAGGCCCCGCTCCACCGCTTTTTTGGCAACCAGGCCCGCGGCCAGCATGACCGACGGGTTGCTGGTGTTGGTGCAGGAGGTAATCGCCGCAATCACGACCGCGCCATGGGTGATTTTCTCATCGGCATTATTCCTCGATACGATGCCGCTACGTTCCAGGTCATGCTCGAATAGCCCCATGCCCTTGATACCCGTCGGTTCGATCAGCATTTGCCGGTAGGTCGGCCCGACTTCACTGAGGGAGATGCGGTCTTGCGGGCGCTTGGGGCCTGCCAGCGAAGGTTCAACGGTGCCGAGGTCCAGTTCCATAACCTGGGTAAATTCGGGGTCCGGCGTAGTGTCGGTGCGGAACAGCCCCTGTTCCTTCGCATAACGTTCGGTCAAATCGATCAGCTCCGCATGACGCCCGGTAAAGCGCATATAGCTGAGCGTCTCGTCGTCGATAGGGAAAAAACTCACCGTCGAACCTTGCTCAGGCGCCATATTACTGATAGTCGCCCGGTCCGGGATGCTCAAGTTGGTCAGCCCGGAACCGTAAAACTCAATGAATTTGCCGACCACGCCAAACTTCCGGCAAAGCTCTGTCATGCGCAGCACCAGGTCCGTCGCAGTCACGCCCGGAGGCAGTTCGCCGGTTAATTTGATGCCGACCACATCGGGAACCAGCATGTAGATAGGCTGGTCCAGCATCACCGCTTCAGCCTCAATGCCGCCGACGCCCCAGCCGAGCACGCCCAGACCGTTAATCATCGGCGTATGGGAATCGGTGCCGACGCAGCTGTCGGGATAACAGACGTTGCTATTCTTGTTATGGAACACAACCGGCGCAAGGTATTCGAGGTTCACCTGATGAACGATGCCGGTAGCGGGAGGCACCACCCGGAGATTTTGAAAGGCCGATTGCCCCCATTTAAGGAACTCATAGCGCTCGGCATTTCTTTCGAATTCGACGGTTTCGTTCAATAGCAGCGCATTGGCCTTGCCGAAATAATCGACCTGCACCGAGTGATCGATGACCAGGTCGCAGGGAATAAAAGGGTTAATTTTTTTCGGATCGCCGCCCAGCCGCTTCATCGCATCCCGCATCGCGGCCAGATCCACGAGCGCCGGAACGCCGGTAAAATCCTGCAATACCACCCGAGCCGGTTTGTAAGGGACTTCATGTCTTAAGCCGTTGGGCTGCCATTGAGCAAGGCGCATCACATCATCTTGGCAGGTCGCGACAC
>JBAQYH010000521.1:0-1616 GCA_049299935.1 Methylobacter sp.
CCCCAAGATTCATAAAATTCATATCCCCTACAAAAAAAAGGAAGTCAAAAACTAATCCAAGCCCTAATACTGCTACCGATAATCGCTTAAGCCATTGATTATAAATTTGTTTCACAATATGTTGGCACTTAAAGCCAAACGTTCTTTAATGCATGAAAATCAATAAGATAGGCGCGCTAGATGTAAATTAGCGGTAGCAGTATTAGCCCCTTATCCCTATCCCCTGAGAGGTTGTGAAAATATCAAAATTTTCGAACAGTTGTCCAGTTTTCCGAGTCTTCAGAACGCTCCAGATTCGTTTGTTTTGGGCCGCCCCATGGTAACGCGACCCCCGCAATTCGTCGCTATTTCGCTTGGTTGATATTTTCACAGCCTCTGAGTAGTTAACGAGGTTAAATCAAACTTGCTCAAGTTATTTCATGCACATTACTAACTATCGTATGTTGAAAGCGCGGTAATTGGGTAATTCTTACCTGAATAACGATTGATCTACCGATACACGATAACGCTTTATTCAATCCCCGCCCCGAAGTGGCTTCACTATCAAATCTGGAAGCGCAAATCTGGAAGCGCCATTGTTTTTGTGCCATGATGGATTATGCGCTTTGGCCGAAATGCACGGCGGCTGGCTTCATGTGTTTTACATTTGGAAACAATATGTTAATTATTTTACCGAGAGCTTTTAACGCCGCAATGATGGCAACCATGAAAATTCGTCCCATCAAACAGGGCGCGTAATCTGGTATATTCACTCCGATGAACAAGATTCAGGTTTTTAAAAAAGAGACTCCACCGATTACGGTTAGCGATCTGGAACGTGAACTGGAGACGCTTTCGGTATTGGTTGACCAGTGGACGAACTGCACCAATGTGCGCAGCGGCAACAAATTGTTCCGCGAGATCACGGCACGCCTTCATCCCAACCTGATGAAGGCGCTGGTGATGATTGCGCAAAAGCAGACCGGCTCCATTTTAAAATCCAGAAACAAGGTGACGCTCACCAACCTTGGACGGGTGCGCATCCATAGCGCCGCGATTATTCATTTTCTGCAATGGCTGGATGTGCTCGTGGCCGAGGATGGCACGCCGTTTCTGCGCCGCGTGGCGGTATCGCCGGATGGCATCGATTTTTTTGCGATAACTTGGTCCGGCTGCGCCTCTATCCGTTGCGCCAACACGGACCGCTGGGACGACACCAAAAAAGTCTGGGAGTGGGATTCCGCCGATGGCGATTCATCGACGAAATTGCTGCGTGATAGCGTGCTGCCGTACATTCCGCTACGCATGGAAAAAGAGGCATCCCTGGTCGTGTCGGATTGGGACAGGCACCTGGAGTTCGCTTCGATGAACACGTTGCTACAGGCCGTAGATCGCTTTGGGGAAGGCGAGTTGCACGAACTCGAAAAGGCCGAAGTCTTGAAATTGTTGCAAGACGCCAAGGCCGATTTGAACCCGTTGTGGTCACATTTGCTACATGCGGACGAATGGGAGGTATGCGATGAATGATAGGACGGAAAAAATCAGGACTCACTCACTGTTTGGGTAAAAATTCGCATTCATCCTAAGCCGGACGAGCCGGAACAAAACAGGGTGGATAAGCGCGAGCCGCATCCACC
>JBAQYH010000522.1:0-2419 GCA_049299935.1 Methylobacter sp.
TGTTTCGACCAATTCACGTCATACCATTGGATGGTGCGCATTCTGATGAACGGTTCCAACGCTTTTTCACCATGGGCCATGACAGTCCGGACATCCATCAAATACACGGAAAAGATCAGGCAGAATGCCGTTAAGGTTTTGACTAAAATCGTTTTCATAAACCTCTCCCTTTAGATTTTGTTAAGGTAACGAGTTGTCGAGAACCACTTGCCGATATACCACCATAAGGTGTACATCAGGGTGCATAAAAGTGCCGAGGCAAATGCCGACAGCGGCGTTGCATATTGACCGTAGGTTCGTAGAGTGCCCCTTTCAATGATGCGTAAGTATTCGGGCATGCCGGTGCGGATGTACTGGAAACCGAACAGATCGGCGACAGTCACTTGCCCGTTACCCTGCTCAACAGGCACATGAAACATGCCGAAGATCGGCCAGTTGCTGGGGTAAAACAGTAATGCAAATGCCGCGCCGCCAAAAATGGCCGTTATCGTCAGGCTATTGCTCAACATCAGGATAAAGTCCAGCACCAATGCGCCCGGCAACATCGTGGCCGGTAACACCATGTTGATCGGAAAAAAGTTCCAATAATGATAAGCAAAGATGCGGGTAATCCAGGTGCCTATCAACAGGGCGGCAACGCACAGCGTGGCGCCCATCGGCAGACGGAATTTATTCCACATGACATACTGAACCGCAGCCGGAAAGGTAATGCCCATCAGCGGCGTAACCAGCGGCCAGTATTGCCGGTCCTTCCAGTCCACCCAAAAATCCCAGTCGCCGACGGTCAGCGCAAAATGAAGATGAAAAGAACCGATAAACAGAAAAAGAGCTAATACCAGGATCAGGTAATCGTAAGCGCGGCTAATCCGCGCCTTTTCTCCGGTGTACGGCCGAAAAGACCGGTTTGAAATATTTGCTGACATAATTGTTTCTCCTATCAATAGCAATAGATAAGACTGATTTGCTTATCCAAAATAGTCAGCGTGTTGTAAATTTTGTCGGCCGGCCATTGAGGGGGAACTGGACCGACTCAAACTAAACAACACGCTTGAGTGATACAGTAAGTTGAAAAGAGAGCTGTGTTAAATGTTTAAATTTCATCCCATCATCGACACAATTCATAGTCAGAGCAGACTGTGTTTTTGTTATGCTAACGCTGACTTAATCCTGTTACTGCGTTTTCAAATTCAGTTAATTACTAAAGGGTGTGTTTGGAGTGCAGGCTTTGCCTGCGCTGGCAAGCAGAGCTTGCACTCCAGCCAGGTAGGGGGCGCATCGCGCCCCTTTTTGGTGTCCAACAACGCCGAAAATTTTGATGCTCAAAACGAATTGCTTGTAATAGCTTGGATTCTTAAATGGTGCGCGGTGCGCACCCTACAGAACTGTCAAATCAACTTTGAAAGAGTCACGAATGTCTAATTTAAGAACTTTTGACCTGAATTTATTGGTGGCCTTCGATGTGCTGATGCAGGAGTTGAACGTGACTCGTGCGGCGGAACAGATGTTTATCACGCAATCGGCGATGAGCCATATTTTGCAGAGGCTGCGGCAACAGCTGGATGATCCTCTGCTGGTTAAAACACCGAAAGGAATGAAACCGACCGAAAGAGCGCTGGCCTTGATTGAGCCGGTCAGAAGCTTATTGACTGAGGTGGAGCATCTGATTCAGCCGCCATTGGAATTCGAGGCAGGAACCAGTCAACGGCGATTCGTGCTTGCGGCCACGGATTACATGGAATTGCTGTTAATACCGGCGTTATCGGGATTGATCGATCAAACTGCCCCCTGCATTGATCTTCATATTAAGCGCACCGAATCGTCGTTCCCGGCCGCGCAGTTGGAAAACGGCAGCCTCGATGTCGTGCTCGGGTTCGAGTCGGTGTTAAAGCCGCCTGCGCATTTGCACTGCGAACATTTATTCAGCGACCAAATGGCCTGCGTGGTCAGACAGGATCATCCGCTGATAACAAAACCGCCGTCGTTGGAAGCCTATCTGGCCGCCTCCCATATGTTGATTTCCCGAACCGGCAGCAATGTCGGCTTAATCGATCAAAAACTGGCGGAACAGGGCCTGGAACGGCGCATCAAGCTGATCGTCCCGCACTTTCTGTCCGCGCCGCTGATCGTTGCCGAAACCGATATGATTTTGTCGCTACCTTATCGAATTGCCGAGCAGTTTAAAAAATTTGCTCCGCTGGAAATATTTCCGGTGCCTATCGAACTTCCCAGTTACGAGCTAGTGATGATTTGGCATCCGTTGCATGATAAAGATCCGGCCCATCTTTGGCTGCGAGACAAAATAACAGCGATAGGCCGGAACATTAACGGCTTATGAGCTTCAAAAACTGATTTGACTCACTGTCCATTCTAGCCGCGAAAACGATGGATCGCAGATTCTATGGAATATCCGCCGTAGGGC
>JBAQYH010000523.1:0-3130 GCA_049299935.1 Methylobacter sp.
TTCGTAAGGGCCGAAGTAGCCGATGTTATTGCCCGTGATTATCATCAAATTATTGCTGATGCCGTGATGATATAAACGCGCAATCATTGGGATGAGTTCCGCCAATTGGTAAGGCTGGAGCAATTGCTCCGGATTATCCACCGCATTACCCATGGCGACCGCCAGTTGCAACTGCCAGTGGGTTACGCCGGCGGCGATCAAACGCTCCATTAATTCGGGTAGAATTTGCATGGACTGGGGGCCGATGACGGTATTGGCGCTGATGCGCATACCCAGTTCGCGGGCAAGCCGCAGGGTTTCGAAGGCGTTGGCATAGGAACCGGATACGCCGCGCGTTTGGTCGTGCAAGTCCTCCAATCCGTCTATCGATACGCCAATCCCCTGTAAACCGGCTGCGGCGGCATCGGCCAAACGTTTTGCGTCAAGTTTCCAGCCTCCCGTTTGAATGGCGCAGTAAATGTCATGGCCGCGTATGGCGCGGACCAGTTCCAGCCAGTCTTTGCGTAAATACGCTTCACCGCCGATCAAGGTGATTTCCCGCGTACCCATTTCAGCCAACTGGTCGATAACGGAAAGGCATTCCGCGGTACTCAGTTCGTCTGATCGTGCTTTGCCTGCCCGTGAACCGCAATGCCGGCATTTTTGGTTACAGGCCAAGGTGATTTCCCAGACTACGTGGACGGGTACGTAATTAATTAGATCGTCGTCGTTGCGAAAACGCGCCGGTTGTTTTCTCAGCTTGTTCACGGTGTCCATTCAAAACCTATAAGTTTACAAGAAAAACGTTCGGCTCCCGATGGCGGGAGCCGAACTGAAAGGCGTGAAGCGTATTATCTTTTTTCCAGCTTCGCGATCTCGATTTTTAGCACTTGCAATGCCGCGGAAATATCGCCGGCATTTTTCAAATGTTCTTCTGCCTGGTGGCAAACTTCTTTCATTTTATTCAGGTTACCGCTGGCAACCGCTTCTTGTATGGCCACGCCATAAGGGGGGATAGGATGCATAGACTTTTCTCAGTAAAAAGATTCGGCGAACCGAACCGGGTAGGGTTTATTTCTTTTCCAGTTTAGCAATTTCTACTTTCAGCACTTGCAGCGCCGCCGAGACATCGCCGGCATTTTTTAAATGCTCTTCCGCCAGCAGGCAAACTTCTTTCATTTTATTCAGGTCGCCGCTGGCAACCGCTTCTTGTATGGCTACGCCGTAAGGCATTATTGATGTATTCAAGGGATTTTCTCCGGTAAAAAATCCGGTCTCCCAGAGGAAACCGGATCGGGTTAAGGTTATTATTTTTCCAATTTCGCGATTTCTACTTTCAGCACTTGCAGCGCTGCCGAGACATCGCCTGCATTTTTTAAATGCTCCTCGGCTTGAAGGCAAACGTCCTTCATCTTTTTCAAATCGCCGCTGGCGGCGGCTTCCTGCATGGTTGCTGCATATAGTGGTATATGGCTCATATACTTTTCTCCGGTTGAAAGGTTCGATTCCCTTGCGGGAATCGAACAGGATGGTTTTTGTTTTTTCTGGTTTTGCGATTTTTTACAGGATGCACATGCCGCGCTATCTATTTCTAGTCGTTATCTTACGCCGCTTCAATATGTGGCTGGGACATACTTCGGTGCGATAGATCCTTGTGCGGTTTGTTTGTAAACAGCGAAGTTGACTTTTTTATGCTGTGCATAATGAAGAATCAGCGGCCGAGAGCATAGCATGGCCGGCGGATAAAGGATGCAGTCCTAGGATTAAATATATGTAATCATAGGCTTACGTTTCGTGGGCGTGGTAAGTCAGCACAGGGTGTTAACCCTTCCGTCATCAGGCTGCCTGCAAACGCTGTAGCCGATGTCGTTCGTTTATCTGTATGGGTTTGGGACGATGTTGAGAAAATGGTACGCAATGCGTTGCGGTTTTCTCGCTGCGAAGACACTGAAAAAGGGGCCAAAGGCCCCTTTGTTTTGTCCCGTGAAGGACGCCTACAATCACCGTTAAACGGCTTCAGGTAGTTGTAGGCGTGTTGCGGAGTCTGTTACTGACCCAATGTGATTACCAATTCAGGAGCGTTGCTCGTCGCTTCTTTTGAATTGAAGTCAGCGCCGTCGCTTGAGGTTGATTTTACCCGCAAACTATAGGTGCCGTCTTTGGTGATCAATGATGAAACATCGACTTCATACCATTTTCCTTGAGCTACCGAGCCGAGTGTAGCGAACGGTGTTGTATACGCTGCCGGTGCGTTATTCCAATTGACGCTGCTTTCTGACCATGAGGTATTTGCAACCTGATAGAAGTCCCCGCCTTTATTTGAGCCGTTGGCGTTGTAAAGACGCAGTTTCGCGCTTGTGACAGGCCGTGAGCTAGTCCCTGAAACTGTGAATTTCATTAGGAAATTCTCTTGCGGACTGTTATCTGTCGCAAGGTTGGTCTTGGCGCCGTAATTGGTTGATGGCGAACCGGACACAATGCTGGCATCTGCAATTGGCGAAAACTTCAGTGTCGTAGCCGTGCTGGTTGACGTAGTCGTTGACCCTGTAGTGGACGTAGTCGTTGATGTCGTAGTGGACGTGCCGGTGGACGATGTAGTTTTATCGCCTGCGGCCAGAGGGTTCGTTCCGTTTAAATATTCTTCGACATCGGTATAGCCGTCACTATCCGAATCTTGCGTGTCCTTCCCGGCGATGTTGCCAAAATAGCTCGTTTCCCACGAGTCAGCCATTCCATCGTGATCGGTATCTGCGGGTGCTGTTCCAGACTGAGCCAGCTTCTTCCAATTCACGTCCGAGGGATCGTCTATGAGTCCTCCTGTTCCGTTACGCACATCGGAAACAACCCCGGCATCGTACTCATCCCGTACTGGCAATGTCGCTCCGGCTCCGGTTTTATCGTTCAGTACACGGCTGTATGCATCGCTGGAAGTGTTATCGAATGCAGGATAAGTGGTTACTGCCGGTGCCGAAAATGCGCTATTGACTATCATCCACTGGCTGGTTGTTGTAACGATGTTCTTTTCCGGCTGCGAGTCATCCGTACGGTGAGGGCCAATGTTTCCTTTGACATAGACTTTTGGACTTCTGCCTGTACTATTTTCATAGAAGATCTCTCCTGTGTGGCTTTTATTGGCAACACTGGTCGGTCC
>JBAQYH010000524.1:0-2095 GCA_049299935.1 Methylobacter sp.
GAATAGGCGCTTGATATTTTTGCCAACATTTTTTCAATCCGATACGGGGGCGAAAGAAATATAAACCTGAAATATATAATAAGCCGGACACAATAAAGAACCAGAATACATCGATATGTCCAGGCAATAATTTTCCGTCACGGCTATAGCCATTATCAGTGCCGGGAACGAGTTTCAATAAAGTAACGGCTAATCTCTCTGTCCAGTTGCTCAATAATGAGGCGTCGTTGCGTAAAAAATAGACGCTATAAAGAAGTAAGGCGGAAATGGCGGCGCCTATCAAGGTACCTTTGTAGCGTTGGCTATCATCCATTTCAGTCGACGTCGGCCCTGATGACAAATAAACAGTTACGGCAATCGGCATGCCTAATATCAAGGCGATCAGGTAAGGCCATAGGATGCTTGGATCGTTAAGCATCGCTTGCGAAGCCGTGCATTTTTCAAAAAATCGGCATGGAATATTCATATATGTGGCCCTGCCTACCATAACGATTCCTAACCCGGCCCAGATACCGCCTGGTATCACGGCGGCCAGCCGACGCCAATTGCTAAGCACGAAAAAATTACCCAACATAGTGGGTAACAAATAAAGGGCGATTGCCGGCAGCAAAAAAAGCAATGTGCCGGAGATTAATGGCACACGCAAATAAAACAAGTATTGAAACCAGGAGTTGTCGATCAATGATAATGCGGCGTATGCCAACACGACGATTATCAAAGACACTAATATGGCCTTTTTATTAATAGCGTTCATTAAAGACTCCTAAAACAAGGTAAAAATAATGATGTTTGGGCTTCTTCTAAGGCCTTGTAGACTAATAAATGAGCCATACAGATAAGTACGAAGTAGACCTGCCCCCACGCGGCTAGCACTCTTAAATAAAGAATGAAAACAATTACGCAAACGTTACATTCAGGCTTTGAATAATATCCGTCGTCCCTCCGCCCGCCAGAGGAACATTGACTACCGAACCGCTAAACGCAACGATTGACTGACCGGCAGGTGCCGTATAGGCGAACGGCGACTGTGAAGAAGAATTATGCATCGTGCCGAAAGGACCAAAAGATTTCCCGTTCCGTGTTTTGACCGTAATCTGCAACACGCAGTTCCAACCAAACCAAGTGCCGGTAAAGCCCGAAATTTCAGCCAGTGCATCGCCTTGGGGAATTGTGATCTCGGTGGTGCTGCCGCCGTTGCCGCCATGCTGAAGCAGTTGGTAAGTGACTGGGATATTCAGCACTTCCGCCGCATTTGTAGCCTGGATGGCATCGAGCACGTCGCCTGAACGAATCACCAGATGAGAAACAGGAGCGTTGGCAGCCGCGCCAATAATGGGCGAATCGTCGAATATGTTGCTTGGAATGCCATACACGAGCTGGTAGAGAATCATCTGTTGCGCCTGCTCAAACGGAAAATTACCGGAATTCAGCCGCCACTGCGTGATGACATTATAGTCGCCGCCGACATAGCCCTGATAAGCATTTTGCGCGTCTTGATAAGGCGACAGATCCCCTGAGCTGTTGCTTTCAAATTTAGCGCCGTAGGCCAGTAACCCCGCGTTGATGTTGTAGGGGCTTTGCGTATATTCCGAAGGCGAAGTGCCGCCATACAATTGCAGATTGAGAAAATCGACCGTGCTATTGACTGTCTCCCCGTCGAGATTATCCGCCGTGACAGGAGAAAGTGTCAGGAAATATTGTTTGGGTGCATGCGCCTTGTACTCCGTCTGAACGGCATTGAGGAGCAGGTTGAGTTGTTGGGTGCTGGTCTCATTGCTAAGCGGGTATTCCCAATCGATGTCCAAGCCATCCAGGCCGTAATGGTCATAGTATGCCAGCAGGTTTTTCGCAAAGGCTGCGGCACTTTCTTCAGGCGTATTACCAACCGAAAAAATTCGAGAAATCGTCTGCCCGTCGCCCCAGTTAAGCGTGGTCAGCAACTTGATACCGGGGTTTTGTTTTCGCGCATCTTCGATCAGCCAGAGCAAATATTGCTCGGTGGTCGGCGCCCCTGAAGTTTTGGGAGGATGAGTGATGTTTTTGTTTCCGATTTCGATTGTATACGACGAACCGTCGCCGACCGGAACCGTATCCT
>JBAQYH010000525.1:0-7167 GCA_049299935.1 Methylobacter sp.
GCCCAGGCGCTGGTGGGATCGGTCGCAAACACCAAGCCCCGGCTGCTTGCGTAGTGGTGGGCTTTTTCGGTAATCACACCGACTTCAACTTCAAGCACCTGGGCAACGGCGCTCTGCCCGTCGCTTAACTTGAAGTCCATGTTCCGCGTGCCGCGAATGCGGTCGAGCTTTTCGGTGTTAATCACCACGCAGTCGGAGCGTAGCGGAACCGCACCGCCGGTCAAGCCGGTGCCGCCGCCGCGCGGCACGGCTTTGAGCCCCATCTTGGCAATGGCGGTCAGCAGCGGCGAGAGCTGTTCTTCCTTGTCCGGCATTACCACCGCGACCGGCAGGTACAAGCGCCAGTCGGTTGCATCGGTCGCATGGGAGACCAGCGTGAACGGGTCGAATAATACGTTACGGACACCCGTCACAGCGCCCAGTTCCCTTTTCATGCGGCGGCGCAAGCCCGGCACGCTTTCGACATCGTTGCGAAAATCATCCAGCAGCTGGCGGGATGCAACCAGCACCTTATGTACCCTGGCTTCGGTTCCGATATTCTGTTCGATGATGCCCAAGTGCTTTTCGGCATTGTCGAACATGCGTTTGCGGCGGCTTGCCGAAGTCACCAACTCCTGGAACAGATAAGGGTTGCGGCGGTAAATCAGGATTTCCCCGAAAAAGCGCATCAGCAACCGGGCGGAGCGCCCCGTTACGCGGCGGTCGCGCAATTCCTCCAAAATCAGCGCAATTTCCGAACCCAGCAGGAACGACACGACCTGCCAATCGTCCGCCGAAGTGTAGTTGAACGGAATTTCCCGGAATCCTCTGGGAATGGTTATCGTGGAATTGGCTTCAGTTTTTAAGGTAGTTGGCGACATGTTTGATTTTATATGGAGTAGTCTTCATAACATATTGTCCCATTAATGCTTGAGACGGTGAAAGTATTCGTTTTGCATCTCGTTTTGTTGATCGGCTAAATCGATAGCTGTGATCGCGCGCTATGCTTAGGCTGGGTAATTACCAGCTGATGTTACGCACAGATAGTTTTTATCCTGTTTGTCGCGTGCCAGGATGTAGTCCGTAGGATATTGCTCAACTCTCGGCGCAGCGCGCCTTTAACTGCATTCCCACGTAGCGCGTCAATGCCATTAAGTTAAGAAAAAAGGTAAAACAAAATGTTAATCGAGTAGGGCGCGCCGTGCGCGCCTTTCCCGATTCTTAAAAAACTTTGCTATCCCTTTGGCGCGCACGGCACGCCCTACAGCCGCGAAAACTTGTGCTGGTTCTCAAGCTGGAGAGGCTGTGAAGGTATTCGTTTTTAGAAAAAATTAAAGAATTCACCACGAAGGCACGAAGAACACGAAGTTTTCAATGTATTGAATTAAAACGATTGTTTTTCTTCGTGTCCTTCGTGTCTTCGTGGTGAAAAATGTTTTTAGCCTAATTTGGATAATACTTTCACAGTCTCTGGAGCTTGGGAACCAGCGTATTTCTTAACTTAATGCCAGTGACGCAGCGCGTGGGAACGAGAAATCCTGAGCTCCTCGCTTTTGCCGAGGGCTGTTCTCGGCAAAAGCTCCGGTGCTCGGCGCGGCATACGGGACGAACACCATCCGTGCGTAACATCAGTTACCAGTATAAGAATTCTTTTGGAAATTTTGATGACAAAAGCCCAAAGTGCGGTTCCGTAGCGGCCGAGCGGCTCGATGCCTCAGCATAGGAGCGAGTGACTGGGGCAAGCAATGAATTAACCGATGCCGGACGTTTGGGCTTCGGCAGCCTGGAGCAGGGCGGCAAAGTCATCCGCCGGCAGCGGGCGGCTTTTGAGATAGCCCTGGTATAAATCGCAGTCTTGCGCTTGCAGGAAAGCCAGCTGTTCCAGCGTTTCTACGCCTTCCGCCAGCACTTTGAAACCCAGGATATGCCCCATCGCCACAATGGTCGATGCAATTTCCATGTCGTCCTTATTATGGGGAATATCGTCGATAAAACTCTTGTCGATTTTCAGCACATCCAGCGGGAAGTGTTTCAGATAGTTCAGTGACGAATAACCGGTGCCGAAATCGTCAATCGCAAGACGAATGCCTTGGGCATGCAGGTTGTTCAGAATATGCGTCGTTTTATCCTGATTCTCCATCAGCCCGCTTTCGGTGATTTCCAATTCCAGCTGCCCGGACGGCAAACCGGTTTCCGCCAGCACCGTGGCAACCAAGGCGTTAATGTCACTGCGCCGGAATTGTTGCGGGGAAACGTTAACCGCCAGGGTTAACGGCGGCAAGCCCTTGTCCAGCCATTGCCGGCCTTGCCTACAGGTTTCGCGCAACACCCATTCGCCAATCTCCACGATCAAATTGGTTTCTTCGGCAATAGGAATAAAGCGGCAAGGCGGAATCAATCCTTCGATAGGGTCCTGCCAGCGCACTAAGGCCTCGGCGCCGACAATGCGGCCGCTGGCAATATCCATTTGCGGCTGGTAGAACACGCGCAACTCCTGTTGCTTGATCGCCTTGCGCAGGCGCGCTTCCAGCACAATGCGCTCGCGGACGGCAATGGTCAGGTCTTCGGAAAAATAGGCGAAACACCCGCGTCCATTATCCTTGGCGAGATACAACGCGGCGTCGGCGTGATCCAGTAACAGGTCAGGATTGTCTCCGTGTTGCGGATACAGGCTGATGCCAATGCTGGTGCCAATCCGCACATCGTCGCTTTGGGCGAGTTGAAAGGGTTTGCTTAACTCGGCGATAATTTCTTCAGCGACCCGTGCGGCATCGTCCGGGTGAGTAATGTCTTCCAGCAACACGATAAATTCATCGCCGCCCAAACGGGCAACCATGTCTACGTCGCGCAACCTGGTTGTGATTCTTTCCGCGACTTTGCGCAGTAATTCGTCACCCGCTTGATGGCCAAGACTGTCGTTGACTGCTTTAAAACGATCCAGGTCGAGCATCAGTAATGCCAGTTGCTTGCCTTCGCGCCGATCCACATCGATGCCGTGCTTCAACCGCTCCTGCAACAGCCGGCGGTTAGCAAGCTGCGTGAGCGGGTCGTAGAAGGCCAGATGCTGGATCTCGTCTTCCGCAATCTTGCGCTCGGTGATGTCGATACAGGAGCCGATGTAGCCCAGGAAGGTGCGCTGCTCGTCATAAAGCGGCACGCCATGATCGAGCAGCCAGCGGTATTCGCCATCAAAGCGGCGCAGGCGATATTCCATCCTGAATTCCTGGCGGGCATCGAAAGCGGTCACGTAGATATGCAGGCAACGCTGCAAGTCTTCCTGATGTACGTTTTCCGCCCAGCCGTTGCCTATTTCCTGTTCCATCGTTCGGCCGGTAAATTCCAGCCAGCCCTTGTTGAAATAGTTGCAAAGCTTGTCCGGCCTGGCTATCCAGATCAGCACCGGCGCGTTATCCGCCATCGTGCGGAAACGGGCTTCGCTCTCCAGCAGCTCCGTCGTCGTCCGCTTGCGTTCGGTGACATCGGTGATGAAGCCGTGCCAGAGCACCGAGCCGTCCGCCTCACGCTGCGGCAGCGAGTTGCCGAACAGCCAGCGCACCGTACCGTCATTAAACTGTACCCGGTACTCTTGGCGCCAGGGAGTCAAGTCCCGTGCCGATGCCTGGATGGAGGCGGCAATACGCTCGTAGTCGTCGGGGTGCAGAACGGCAAATACCTTGGATGCATCCGCCCGAACGTCCTCAGGACTGACCCGGTAAATATCGCGGATTGCCTCGCTGGCGAAAGGAAAACAGAAGCTGCCGTCGGGGCGCATTTGAAATTGAAATACGACGCCGGGCACCCGGCCGGCAATTTTCTGGAGACTATCCAGGGCTTCTTGCCGTGCCGATTCCGATGCCTTGCGCTCGGTGATGTCGCGAGTTACGGCAAGCAATGCCGTGATACGGCCGTGTGAATCGCGTAACGGAACCGCGTGCGTATCCATCCAGCAGCGTGTACCCTTGAGCCCCTGCATCTCGAACTTCAGATTGCCGGAATCGCCCTCAAACACGCGCTTGGTCAGCGCCATGAAGGCGTCCCGGTATTCCGGCGCCATCATGTTTTGTGCGGGTTGGCCGATGATTTGATCCAGCGAATCCGCTTCGACCATGTTCAATCCGGCGCGGTTCATCTGTAGCAACGTTCCGTCGGCGGCCAGCAGCTTCACGCACTCAGGCTCGGCCTCAATGATGGCGTGCAGTTGCAGCTGGCTCTCGGTGAGCTTTTCAAGAAAGCAGCTCAACATAGCCACGATCAGGGATGCCACAAAACAGGAGGCAACCAAGCCGGTAAGCAGATAATCGGGAGGTACTTCGCCCTTGAGCAATAAACCCATGCCTGCAACAATGGTCTCAGTCAACAATACCGACAGGATCACTGAGAACAACCATAGCTGCCATGTTTTCAGGCGCTGAAGCAGCGAGAGAGGATTTATTTTCAAGTCAGTCCTTCGCTGTGATGGTGGGTATGCATAAGCTTCGCTTCAAACGTTGGATTTAGCTTCCATTATCGTAACTACTCAGCGTATGCTCAATAGAACACGGATTAAACGGATAAACACTGATTTAAAACTGGGTTCGGACTAAAAATCCGTGTAAATCCGTCCTATCTGTGTCATCCGTGTTCCATTTTTCTATGTGCTGAATAGTTACCCATTATCTTATATTCAAGCAAACCTGCAACCGTGAATAATCAAGCGCCAACGCCGCTTAATTAACTATCAGCCGGATGACTTCCCCAATCCAAAAAAACTACGAATCTGCTCCAGGAAGTTTTTTTGCTGCTGCGCCATCAGCTGGGCAACGGATTCGCTGTCCAATTGCTGTTGCACGTTATCGATACCGAAACGGCGGCTCGCCAAAATCTTGCTGATTTCAACAGCAAGCTCGGGGCGTTTATCCAGGATTTTTTGAAATGAATCTTTATCCAACCGGTAAGCCAAAATTTCGGACTGGGCAATCACGGTGGCGCTACGGGGATCGCCGGTCATCAAGCCCATCTCCCCCAAAAAGCAGCCACCGTGAATGCTATCGATCCGCCGGCGTCCGCCATCAGGCAAATCGAGGAAGACATCGGCGGTACCGCTGATAATGATATAAAGCCAATGCGCTATCGCACCTTGGCGCATCATGATGTCGCCTTGCACGAACGGCGTGTAGACCAGCTGTTCGGCAATTTCGGCCAGTTCATCGTCATGCAGGGTGTTGAACAATTCGACTCGCTGCAGCGCATCCATCCGCTCCTTGATACGGCGCAAGCGCTTGTTCTGTTCATAGGTGTCGTCTTTATTGGTCAGGTGGACATGGTATTGCGGATACGGCAATTGTATCCCTGCCCGTTGCAGCGCCGCATAGATCCGGCCGCGCACTGCCGAATCGGTGATATCATCCATTTCAATATCGGTTAACCAATAGCGCAACGCATAGCGCGCCGCGCTGGGATTGAAATCCATCAGCAGGCAATTCGCGGCCGGGGTATCGGCGACATTGGGGATATGCCCGTTACGGACGGCGCTTTGCGCGATCTCGATGACCTGCCCGGCAAAATGCTCATAGCCGGCTTCAAAATACACCCAGCGCCGCCATTGCAACGGATTGCCGCTACGGCGTCCGATCACGGAAAACTTGCCTTTCATCAACAGGCTGTTCGGGATGATGATGGTTTCCCAGTTGCGTGTTTCTATCGCGGTGTACCGCCAGCGGATGTCGGCGACGCGGCCATTGACGTCGTCTACCTTAATCCAGTCGTCAACCTTGATCGAGTTATCCAGTTGCAGGGCCAACCCGCCGAGGATATTGCCCAAGGTGTCCTGCATCGAAAAAGCCAGCACCGCAGTCATGACCGCCGAGGTTGTAATGATGCCGGACAAATCAAGCCCGGCGGCGTGCAGATGTATCATCAGCCAGGTGCAGTAGCCGGCGAGTTCGGCAAGGTCTTCAAGGATGCGCAAAAGGTTGATGCGGCATAACGGCAGTATTAAACGGAACAGGAACAAGCCGAACAGCCGAATGCCGGCCATGCCGCCGGCGAAAACACTGACTTCATGCAAGGCTTTCGCGAAAGATTTGATGTCCAATGCACCCAGAATGCCGCTGAGCACGAGGCCGCCGAGAGCGATCATGAAGAACAGCAGCGTGGCGGTAACCGGCTTGCGGTCTTGCGGCCGCCAGCGCCATAGTGTAGCGGCAATCATCAATGCCAGGATAAGCAGCAAGCCGAATTGGTTGTGATGCCGGGCGAAAATAAGCAGGTCGTTCCAAAAAGATTCGGTTTGGAGCATTGGGTTCCTTGTGGTTTTAAATTAAATGGGCGCGTTCGAATTCAAGTGGACCATTTTTTGGGAAAAAATGCTAGAGGGATAAAAGCTGAGGGACGCCTGATCCGCTTACCTATCTGGGGTTCAGTAAGCGTGACCGTATGGTTTGCAGCAGCGAGGCCAGCACAGCCAGGGTCCAGACACTGACAACATACGGTAAGAACATCAGGAGTCCGATCCAGGGCCCGACGAAAGCCGCAACAATCAGCCCCGCCCAGATTGGACCATCGCCCTGCATCGCCGCCGCGTAGGAACAGGCAATGCCGATGGCGATAATCATTTGCGGATGGTAAGGCCAATTAATGATTCGATCGAAGCTGTTTTTAGACATGATGAAGCTTGCTTGGGGAGCATGGGTATAGTCAATAAACTTATAGGAAGCGGGCAACACTTTTCTGCCCGTTTGGCTTTCAGGCTATCCTGTTGACCGATAGCTCAGGCAATGCATCTCTTCAATCAGCAACCGTAATCACAGTCTTTTCGGCCAGTTCTTTTAGTATCTGCAAGCCGCCTGCGATAATCATTTCAGGATTGGGATGCTGCGATTCCTCGGCAACCTGCTTTAGGCAATCCGCTGTCAGCATGCCGTCATGTTCCTGAATTATTTGCAGCAACCGGTAAGTGATCGGGGTGATTTCTATAAAATTAACCTCGTCATGCCGGTCGCGATAGACAACCAGAAACGTGGCTAATTCCGGCGCTGTTTCCGGTAAGAAAGCGGGCGATATTTTCTGGACGGGATATTGATACGCGAGCGGCCAGGCTAAAGGCGACAACTGGATGCGCAGGCTTTGCAGGTTATCCAGGTTCTCCGGCTTGGCGGGCACGGTTTCCTTAGAGATGGACAAGGCCATTTCCACCCATTCGTAATGCGC
>JBAQYH010000526.1:0-2269 GCA_049299935.1 Methylobacter sp.
GGTTACGCCTCCACCTATCCCGCCTGGAAACCAGCCACAACCATTAAGCTGTAAACCGGCACCCTTCCAAACGTGACGATAGGCGTGAGTATTAGTTCAAAAACGAACTTCCCTTTATACCATAATTACTTTTTCACAACAAGCAGATCTCTGTTAAAATACCCGCATTACACAGGCGCAAGAACTTCGGCACGAAGCTAAAAACGTGACACTTGAGCCTTTACTCTTCATCCTTGTACTTGTTCCATGAGCATAATTATTAAAACCGAAAGTGAAATTGAAAAAATGCGTATTGCCGGAAAATTGGCAGCCGAAGTTTTAGAAATGATTGAACCTTATGTCGTTCCCGGTGTCACCACTGACGAACTCAATCAGATTTGCCACGATTATATTATCGATGTGCAACAAGCCATACCCGCGCCACTCAATTATCGCGGCTTTCCAAAATCAATTTGCACTTCCGTTAACCAGCAAATCTGCCACGGCATTCCCAGCGAGAAAAAACTCAAATCCGGCGACATCGTCAATATCGACATAACCGTCATTAAAGACGATTATCACGGCGACACCAGTAAAATGTTTTGCGTCGGCGAAGTTAGCCAGCACGCAAAGCGTCTGGTTAAAATAACCCAGGAAGCCATGTTTTTAGGCATCAAGCAGGTCAAACCGGGCGCCACATTGGGCGATGTCGGTCATGCCATACAAAAACATGCAGAATCCAATCGCTATTCCGTGGTCAGGGAGTTTTGCGGGCATGGCATCGGCAAAAAATTCCATGAAGAACCGCAAGTACTGCATTACGGCAAAGCCGGTGACGGCGAAGTTCTTGAAGCAGGCATGATATTAACCATTGAACCCATGATTAATCTCGGCAAGCGGCACATGAAAGTACTGAGCGACGGCTGGACAGCCGTCACCAAAGACCGAAGCCTATCCGCTCAATGGGAGCACACCATTCTGGTAACTCCCAGCGGTTATGAAATCCTGACCTTACGCCAAGAAGAAATGTGAGCACCTTGAACAAAAACATTATCCCTTTTGTTTTCGATGAAAAAGACAGCCTGCAACAATTTAAACAGCTGCTAAAGCAAAAAGACAATGAGTTAAGGCAAAAATTCGACCCTCATAAATCAGTCTCTAAACTACTCAAAGATAAATCTGATTTTATTGATGACATTCTAAGCTGCTGCTGGCAACATTTTCTTGGCGAGCGTGCCAGCCGGCTTGCACTGTGTGCCGTTGGCGGTTACGGCAGAAGAGAACTGTTCCCCTATTCCGATATTGACTTAGTCGTCCTGCTGGACTCTGATGACACAACCCATTATCAGGAAGCATTGTCTGATTTCTTTACTTTTCTTTGGGACATCGGGCTAAAACTAGGGCAAAGCGTCCGCACCATCAAACAATGTGTTGAAGCAGCAGTAGCCGACCAAACCATCATGACCAGCCTTATGGAAATTCGGCTGATCATCGGCAATACCACGCTACACAAAACGCTGAAACAACAAATCACCTCAGACAAAATCTGGCCGTCCGACCAGTTTTTTGCCGCAAAAATGGAAGAGCAGCGGCAGCGTTACGCCAAATTCCATGACACCGCCTACAACCTTGAACCCAACATCAAAGAAGGCCCTGGAGGGTTGCGCGACAGACATGTTATCGCATGGGTGTTTAAACGGCATTACAACTCATCAACACTCAAGGAGCTGATTAAATACGGCTTCTTGCCCGAGTCCGAATATTTAGAACTGGTTGCCGCTCTTGAAGTGCTCTGGCGAATTCGCTATGCCCTGCATCTTTTAACCAACCGTTGCGAAGACCGGCTGATTTTTGATTATCAGCGCGACCTTGCCAAGCAATTTGGTTTCAGCACCAAGCATCAGGAATACAACCAGGATGTCGAACAGTTCATGCAGTTTTACTTTAAAACGGTACTCGGACTTGAACGCCTCAATGAAATGCTGCTGCAATTATTTAACGAGCGTTTCGTTCCCGGGGAAGCTGTTTATAAGTCAATCCCGCTTAACGACAAATTCGTCGCCATCAACGGCTACCTTGAAGTTATTGACGACACTCTTTTCGAGCGGCACCCGCTTGCCTTACTGGAACTTTTTTTAGTTCTGGAACAAAACCCATCAATCAAAGGCGTCAGGGCAACAACCATACGCCTGATTCGCAAAAACCTGCATTTAATCGACGACACCTTTCGCAGGAACAAAGCCGCCAACCGTCTTTTCATAGAAGCATTTCGCCAGCCGCGCGGCATTAC
>JBAQYH010000527.1:0-2581 GCA_049299935.1 Methylobacter sp.
GTCCAAGCCGACGACGCGATAATCCTGAGCGAATGCCTTGCTGAGCGTAAGCCCGAGGAAGCCGCCGATACCGGTAATTAACAGAGTGCCTTTTGCGCTGTCGGCAGTCTTTTCCGCTACCGGCTCTTTGGTTGTCCGTAAAACGATGTCGTCTTTTTTACTCATGATCGTTTTCTCCTCAACTGTTTGAACGGTCGCCGGATTATCGGGCGGCCTGTATATCCAACCGAAGTGTTGGGCGACGCCAACCTACCCTGATGTACGCTTGTTTTTGAATTATCACGACTTGAGCTTGAAGGCGCAATGCGTACAAGAACCTATATGCGCCGGCTGATGTGATGCAGCTGTGGAATGCCGAAAGCTGCCGGCAAGAAGGGAGTGGTTTAATGAATGGTTGATTTGTTGTAACCATTCGGCGAATCGAAAATCGCGGAGAACTCACTCCCTCTCCTGATGGATGCCTACATGGATGTAGGTAGTAGAGCACCAACAGTAGGCGCTTTAGGCGATGCAGGAGCAATTGCCGAGAGGGCCGGGGAGAGGAGAATTAAATAAGCAAAAAAGCCTTTTTTGATTCCCCTCACCCTACCCTCTCCCACTGGAGAGGGAGGTTGTGCTTCGCGCTGAATAGTTACGATTTGTTAAGGAATTCTTTTGGGGTTAGTGCGACTGAAAAATTTCATATTCCATGTATCTCCGCAACTGTTTCCGCATGTTGCCTTACAGCATTGCGACATCCGTAGGGCGTGCTGCGCGCGCCTTAGGAACGGGCATGAAATAAATTGAACAACTGTTTGCAGCGGGAGTGCAAGCTTTGCTTGCGCATATAGGCAAAGCCAGTACTCCGGCTATTGGCAACTTGCCCAAGTTATTTCGTATGCGTTCCTTAGATTCCTTTCCGGCTTTCATTAGCAAAAAGCCGCGGCAGGCAGCAATAACCGATCCGGTTTACCCGAAAGTTCAATAAATCCGAAATGCCGATAGAATGCAGCGGCTGAATCATCCTTCGCATCAACGATGATACCGACCACCGCTAAAGTGTCTCTTGCCCGTCTTACCTTTTGGCAAGCATCGGCCAGCAAGATAGAACCCAACCCCTTGCCTTGGAAGGCTCGATCGACTGCCAACCGCCCTATTAAAGCCACAGGCACAGGGTATCGCGGCAGTTTGTGCGCCAGTTTTTCGGGTAAATCCGAGCAATTGACACTGCCGGCACTTAAGGTGAAAAAACCGGCCAAGCGGCCTAAATCATCAATCGGCAAAGCAACAAAAACTCGTGCAAGATCACGTTTTACATCCTGTGAAGCATAGCGGCGGATATAATCATCAAGTGCGGGTTGTCCGCAACTAAACGCTTTTGCATCAAGCTGTCCATCGTGAGCCCTGATGATATAGGCTGTCAACGCTCAACCTGTTCATTATGGCGATCGAATGCGCGGCTTAAAGCGTCATTGGCTTGTGCAGGTTTATCGAGAGCGGCAAGAAAAGCTTCAAAATCTGCCGGATCTAAGGTGATCGATTCATGCGCTTGAATCACTTGTTCCGCTGAAGCCAAAGCATGAGAGAGTATAAATTCCGAAACGCTGACATGCATGTAGGCAGCCGCCTTATTAAGCGTTTGCCTGGCGTGATTATCGCATCGTATGTTGAGACGATTTTCTTTGACGGTTGTTGCACTCATTGGGAATCTCCTAAACCAATTGAAATTAATTGTGCGCCGTTTGTACAGACATTGCAATGTTCGTATAGAGTAGTCTCGAATATTTGTCGGCAAAAGAACGTGTCGAGATATGCTGTTTATGCCTAACATTCCCATATTTCGATATAGCGGCGGATTCGGTTTGGCAACCGTCCCATCAACGAAAGCCTAAATGCCGAACAAAGAAACTACGCGCTGGTTCCCAAGCTCCAGAGACTGTGAAAATATTCGTTTTTAGAACAAATTAAAGAATTCACCACGAAAGACACGAAGGAAAACAATCGTTTTAATTCAATGCATTGAAAACTTCGTGTTCTTCGTGCCTTCGTGGTGAAAAATGTTTTTAGCCTAATTTGGATAATACTTTCACAATCTCTCCAGCTTGGGAACCAGTCGAATAGAATGACAGGATCGAATCCTGATTTTTTGCATAGCCAATCTTTTATTTTTTCAGGAACTCGCGTTTCTAAGGCATGTGCCATCGGGCGACTCGATAACCCCACTAGCCGCCTGGCTCTTGCGCCTTCTGACCAGGGTGATAGCCAACATAGACATAAACGGGGATATCGATATTAATTAAACTATTCTCTATCAGCGGCCATACGTCATCCCAGTCCAAATCGCCCGATCCTGTTGCAAGTTTCGGTATCGCAATTGAGGCGATTTTCTCTTTTAAAATAATTTTAACCAAGGCATCTAAACCATGCTTAATATTGCTGAGTGTGGCTTTGCCAATAGGGTAATCATGACTATCGACAGCATCCTGAATAATCAGATTAACAATACGAATATTATTTGTTCCAACCCAGAGCCAAGCTTCGCCGGGCCTGGTATTGTGTTGATGGCACCAGCGATTGAAATCTTTGCACATCTCTGGATATT
>JBAQYH010000528.1:0-1961 GCA_049299935.1 Methylobacter sp.
CCAGGGACATGTTCAGGCACCAAGCGAAACATCCACATGACCAATGTCACGCTCAGAATCGCAAGAAACAACTGACCATTCTGCCCAAGTCCCAGGCCGCCTCCGAAAAAATACACCAGAACGGGCAGCATCAGCGTGACAAGCCAGCCGAGCAGGTCCACCCACAGATTGCGCTCCGCAACTGCCGATGCCTCAACCGTTTCAACCACGCTTCCGCGTTTTTTCAGCAGGCGTCGGCCGGCGGCGGACGGCAGGCCGGGATCTGCCTTCAACAGGGTGGCGATCACTTCATGCGGAAATACCAATACCGTGCAGTCGGTCGCTGCAATTACGTCGGCTTGGTAGAACGGCGTGCCCATTAACGCCTCTTCTCCGACCAAATCTTCGACGGGCGTGGAACCGACAGCAAGTTGCAGGTCGCATTGTCCTGCCATGATGACATAGAACTTTTTTGCAGCCTCGCCTTTCCGCAAAAGCGTATCGCCCGATTTCAGGGATTGTTCTTCCAGATAGGGGATGGCGCGGGCGAGCGTAGCACGCGAGCACTTGCTCAGCAAAGGCAGCCGACACATTTTCTGCTCGATCTGGTCGATGGAGAAGGAAATCATTATTCCTCGATGTCTAGTACTACAAGTTCGTTGTTTTCGAGCTTCAGTTGATTCATGTTGCGGATGTCGCCGTGCCGCACTATCGACATCAACCCGCGTATCCACGCACCATGCCCAAACAGCAGCAAGCGTTGTGCTTCCCGATGCTTCTCAAGCACCAATTTAATCCGGGCTTCAAAATCCAGCATGTCCTCCCCCAGACCCAAGCCCAGTCTGCGAGGATTTTCCTTCCAGGAAACGCCAAAATGCGCTTCGAGTTCGCTGCGAAGCTTTCCCTCGAAAGAACCGAAATTCAGTTCGCGCAACAAAGGTTCGACGACAGGCTGCTCAAACCCGTAAAGCTGCGCCGTCTGCATGGTACGGCACAAATCGCTAACCAGAACCCGATCAAACGGGCCAAGCGCGGAAATCTCAAGTTTCCGTGCGGCGATGCGCACGACCATCAAATCGTCCAAAGGCGCAATCTTACAGTCTCGGCTGCCCTGCAACAATCCTTCGCGGTTTGCGTCGGTTGGCAAATGGCGTAATGCCGCAATTCTCATTTCGCTATATCTCCGGCATAAAAAAAGTTTCGCTACGCAAGCCTGCGCGCTCGCACTCCAAAATAAGCGCATCATTGAGCGAAACATTGCCGAGGTTGACCTGCGGACTGACGCAATTGATGAAGAACATTTGCGCCGACTGGGTCGGTGCTTCGAATATCAGCCGCGCCGCGTCGAAATGTTCGAGAATATCCATGATCAGCTCTTGCTTCAGCTCGCCGTTAGGCTTATACACGCCAGCCGTTCCGCTATCCCGCCCTTCGGTGATGACGTATTTGCACCCCGCTTCCAGCAGCGCATGAATTTCATCGATCCATTGCTGACTGGACATAACCTTGGCGTTGTTCTTGTACCCGACCTCGGCCAACACCGTAAAATCTCCGCGCAGATGCTTGATCATTGCAAGGCGTTCCTGAAGCGGCAAGTCAATAGTGCCGTTGGACACCTCAATCCAGTCGATGCCCAGTTGTTTCAGATTATTGACGTACTCCGGCAGCTTCTGCTGATGGACGAATTTTTCAAACAATGTGCCGCCAAAATAAACGTTCACGCCAAATTTACGGTAAGTCGTTATTTTATCCGCGAGGCGCGGCGTCAAGTATGCAGAGCCGACACCCAATTTGGCAATGTCGACAAAATTCGCATAATCACCAAGCATCGCCTCGACATGCGGCACTGACAAGCCAACGTCAGTGATCGCGGTCAGACCGGTGGAGCGTGGCTTGAACGTGCGCGCCGGCAGTTTTAGTCCATTCACTTTTCGCATTTCCTTCCGCGGACGTTCCGAAACAACATTTTTTCACCATAATGC
>JBAQYH010000529.1:0-4532 GCA_049299935.1 Methylobacter sp.
TATGGATTTGTCAGAGCTCTAGCATATCGACTGATGTTACGCAGTTAATCGAATTTATACTGAATTTAGGGTAGTAGGCGCTAAGCCGAGGGGAAATAGCCATTAAATCATCGTTAAGTGTGTAACCGTATTGTTTGCGGTTAGATAGGGCTCAATGGATTTTTTAAAAAACCTTCGCCTCTTTGGGATTATAATAAGCGGCGCGGTTAAATGCGGCATTTAACGGGCGCGGTTATGGCGTGGTGTCTCTTTCCTCTAAGGTGAACCGCGTTTTTTATGAAGTTTATTGTTGATAATTTGTGATGATAAAAAAAACGGCAGACATGGATGACTAACCCAAGACCTATAAAAACGACATTATCCGGTTTTACGCGCGGCACAGTCCTGCATTGCATTACCTGCGGCATGTTTCTAGCCATGCTGGCGGGCTGTTCGGAACCGGCTATTCAAAAGCTTGAAGGCCCGGCTCAGGGCACGACCTACCATATCAGTTACTGGTCCGAATCACCGGTAGATACTCAAGACATCAAAGCCGGCATCGAAAACGAATTCGCGGTCATCGATAAACTGCTGTCCAATTACCGGCCCGATTCGACCATAGAAACCTTCAACAGCATCGAGAATACTGACAGCCAGGAAGTCGGCGGCGAAATCGTATCCTTGGTTAAAATCGCGCAAGTCGTCAATCAGGCCAGCCAGGGCTGCTATGATTTAACGATCAAACCGTTGTTCGATTTATGGGGCTTTAAAGGCGATGCGCTGACGATTCCCAATGATTCGACGATTCTTACCACGCTGAAACAAATCGGCATGGCAAAGCTGGAAGTCGTGGATGACACGCATCTGCGCAAAAAACAGGCCGACCTGAAAGTCGATTTATCGTCCATAGCCCAGGGCTACAGCGTGGAACGGATCAGCAAGGTTCTGGCGCAAAAAGGCATAAGCAATTATCTGGTCGAGATTGGCGGCGAACTGAAAACCAACGGTTATAAGCCGGGACTTCAACCTTGGCGGATCGCCGTGGAAAGGCCGCTGCCGGAAGAACGGACGATGCATAAAGTCGTTACCATGCCCAAGGACTCGCCGGTTGCGGTGATGACTTCCGGCACTTACCGGCATTATTTCGATGACCATGGGCAGCGTTACAGCCATATCCTCGATGCCCGCAACGGAAGACCGGTCAGCCATAACCTGGTTTCCGTCACCGTCCTGATCGGCGATCCGGCGGTTGCCGATGCCTGGTCCACCGCGCTGTTGTGCCTGGGCCCCAAAGACGGCATGGCGGCTGCGAATACGGCAAAAATCCCCGCCCTTTTCATCGAACTGCAGGGCAGCGAACTGATCGAATCCCGAAGTGAAGTTTTAAGCACTTTGAACACTCTCACCATACAGTAATGCCTGAAGCCTAAGTTATGTCATTAAAAACCCGTAGCCATACTATTTTTTCACGTTGGGGAAACTTGACGCTGGGCAAACCGCTGGTGGTATTGTCGATAGTGATTCTGCTCAGTATTTTGGCCTTGCAATACACCGCCGACCACTTAAGCATTAATACCGATACCGCCGAGCTGGTTGCTCCCGATGCGCCTTTTCAGAAAAACCGCCGCAATTATGAAAAAGCTTTTTCGCAGGACATGCACACGCTGTTGCTGGTGGTCGAATCGGACACGCCGGAACTGACCAAATCGGCCACTAAAAGATTGCTGCGTTTGCTGCTCGCCGACAAAGATCATTTCAATTCCGCCTACATCCCTAACGATAACGAATTTTTCCGCCAGAACGGCCTGCTTTATCTCGATACCGATGAGTTGCAGACTTTGTCCAACAACCTGTCGCTGGCCCAGCCGTTTATCGGCAGGATTGCGCAGGAACCCAATCTGACCGGCTTTTTTTCAATTTTTGAAGATGCCCTTACATCTACCGACAAGACCCAGGTTGTGCCTATTGATTTGACCTCGCTGATTGACAAGGTTGCGCAGGCCTTGCATAAAACGGTCAATGGCGAGAATGCTTTGCTGTCCTGGGAGTCGATGATTGCGGAAAAGAAGGACCATGAGCGTAACGGCTTTGTTATCGTCTCGCCCAAGTTCGATTTCACGCAAATCCGTCCTGCCGAAAATGCGATTGACTCTATCCGTAAAGCCGTTGAACAAATCCAGGACCCCAGTCTTCCTGCCGTTAAAGTCTGGATCACCGGTGAAGTCGGCCTGGAAGACGATGAATTGTCGGGCATGAGCACCGGTACTTTTACCGCCAGCATTTTCTCCATTGTGCTGGTCTTGTTCATCCTGTTAGTTGCCTACCGCTCCGTTTTGCTGACCATTGCGACGTTGATTACGCTGGCCTTGGGCATGCTTTTCTGCGGGGCGTTCGCGGCTTTTTCGGTAAAAGAATTAAACCTGATTTCAGTGGCTTTTGCGGTATCCAATATCGGCTTGGGCGTGGAATATGCGATCCATTTTTGTTTGCGCTACCGGGACAACCTGACCCATCATATCCATAAAGATCTGGCGCTGCGCAGCACGTTGATAAGCACCGCGCCCTCGCTGTTATTGTGCGCAGGCACCACCTCCATCGGGCTTTATGCGTTTATACCGACCGATTACAAGGGCGTATCCGAACTCGGCCTGCTGGCAGGCACCAGCCTGTTTATCTGCCTGTTAATCACCTTGATTGCATTACCGGCGCTGCTGAGAGTCATTCCGGCTCCGGCAAAGTTCGAGAAAGATGAGGATCAAAACGGGCTTACGAGACTGTCGGAAAAACTGGCGGCCTTACCGCTCCATTACGCCAAACCGATTTCCATTGCGACCTTGGTTATCGCGGTCATCTCCATCGCGCTGACCTTTAACGTGAAGACCGATTTCAATCCGATTAACCTGCGCGACCCTAATACCGAATCGGTTATCGCGTTCAAGAATTTGATGAAGGACAAGGAAACCACGCCGATGACCTTAACCGTTCTGGCCAAGGATGAAAACAGCGCCAAAGTCCTGCAACAAAAGCTTTCGGCCTTGGCTTCGGTTGATAAAACCGTCAGTCTTTTCGATTTCCAACCCACCGACCAAGACGGCAAGCTGGCCACGATCGAGGAAATGGGGCTGATGATGGGGGCGCAGGCGCAAAATTTTCCTGCGTTAAAAACCGATGCCGATCCCGTTCCCGGCATTAAGCGCCTGATTAAAGCCATCGACACCATCCTGCCTCAAAAAACCGATGCCCATGAACGCACCGCGTTAACCAATTTTAAAAAAGAATTGCAGGATATTTTGATCGAGCTTGATGCGCGGCAAGAAACCAGCCGGCGCATGTTCATTGAAAGAGTCCAGACCACGCTGCTCGGCACACTGCCGAACCTAATGAACGATCTATCGGCAGGCTTCAATGCCAAAGAAGTCACCCTGGCCGACCTGCCTCCCGAAATCAAGGACAAATGGCTGAGCAAGAACGGTTCGTACCGCATCCATATCTTCCCTAAAAAAGACCTGAACGATTTGCCCAGCCTGGAAGAATTTATTACCGAGGTGCAATCCGTCGCGCCTGAAACAACCGACTTGCCGATCATGTACTGGGAATCGATGAAAGAGGTTATCTCCGCCTTTCAGGAAGCCATTGTGATCGCCCTGATCACTATCGCGCTGCTGTTGTTCGCTATCCGGCGCAATATTTTCGATACCGCGCTGGTCATGACACCGCTGATATTGGCCGGGCTGTTTACGATGGCGAGCGCGGTGCTCACCAACACGCCGATTAATTTTGCCAATATCATTGCACTGCCGCTGTTACTCGGACTGGGCGTTGATAACGGCATCCACATGGTCGAAAAGCTGCACCATTCGCTTTCCGAAGAGCAGAATATCTATCAGTCGAGCACCGCCAGAGCCATGTTCTACGGCGCACTGACTACCGCCTCCAGTTTTGCCGGATTGGCATTCTCGCCGCATCAGGGCATTGCCAGCATGGGTTTGATCATTACCATGGGCATATTCTGGATTATGGTCTGCACGTTTATTATTCTGCCGGCGCTGAGTAAATTGGTGTTGAGGGTGCAAGAAAGATAGTTAGGATGCCTGGGACATGGTTTTCTCACCACGAAGGCACGAAGGCACGAAGAACACGAAGAACACGAAGCTTTTGTTTTTCTTCGTGTTCTCGGCAATTGCTCCTGCATCCATGCAGCCGTTCGTGTCTTCGTGGTGAATAAAAAACTTTAATTTTAGGCCAACACTATCGCGTTGAAATCGATCCAGGTAAAGTCTTCCTGGATATCCTGGCCCAATTCCAGAATCGTGTCGTCTTCTTCATCATGATGCCAGTTCAATAAAACGCAATTCGGATGGGCTTTGGCGTACTCGTTCAACAATTCAAACATGCTGTAAAAGACTTTAGTGCTGACACTGTTGAAATAAGTGAGCTGAAAATTAAATTCAATAGCGTCGCCGTTGAGCGATTTTAAATGGCTTTGCAATTGCCGGAGGATAGGCCGGAAAAATTCAACGCCGTTTTCAGGGTATGCTTCGCCGGACATGCTT
>JBAQYH010000530.1:0-1867 GCA_049299935.1 Methylobacter sp.
GGCAGCGGAAAAGCATGGGGGCAGAGTATCGGTCAAACCAGGCATCGAGAGGGGGGTCACATTCATCTGCTCCATTTCGAGGGATCTATGATCGAGAGTTGAGATCCAAGCAGCCGGGGGACGTTTCGCCGGAATGGTCATCGGATGTGCTCATGCGTCGTCCTGACATTCTTCAGGCGGAAAGTTTACTCGATACCGCCGCAACGTGGGTTCCAATCAATCAAGCAGAAAGAGGTGAGCATAATGGGACGTCAGATTACGGAGCAACGCATTCTGGATGCATCGGAATGTCTCTTCGCACGAAAGGGCCACGATGCTTCGATACGTGCCATCTCCGATATGGCTGGTGTGAACATAGCTGCAATCAACTATTATTTCGGTACCAAGGAGAATCTGATCGGAGCGGTTTTTGATCGGCGCCTGGCCAAATTAAATGAGGCGTGCAGCGGGAGGCTGAGGTCTTTATGTGGGGCCGGCATGAAAGAAAACCATACGTTTTCGGTGAGCCGAATCCTGAGGGTATTTCTGGAGCCTTTTTTCAGGAGCAAAGACGTCGATCTTATGAACATAGAGTATGTGGCATTGATAGGTCGCATCATGATCGCCTCGGATGGAGTCATTCAGGGGGCCTTTTTCAGCGCCATGACGCCGAGCCTTGAACTGCTCCTTAAACTACTTTGTGAGGCTCTGCCGGGTGCACCCGAACATATCATTCGTCTCCGACTTCTGCTTTCCATGGGGACTGTCGGGTGCGCCATGTGTATGATCGGTGTAAGCAGCTTGCTCCATGATGGATCAAGCCTTTCCGATCCGGATTTGTTAATCGATGGGCTTGCATCCTTTCTCGGCTCGGCCCTGGAATCGCCTGCCGAAAACCCTTCAACCCCAAGAGAAAGACCCAGAGAATCAGGCATCTCGTGATTGACACCATTCTGATCCAATCGTATCCTGCTGTCATTCGAAATGGGGGGATAAACGGAACGATAACATTACTTGTTAGCATCCCAATGAAAAGCACTCAGAAGAATTGTGGTTAAAAGAACATGAAAACTGTATCTTTGGTTCTTGGAAGTGGTGGCGCTCGGGGATTAGCGCACATTGGCGTTATTCATTGGCTTGAAGAAAATGATCACAAAATACGCTCAATAGCGGGTTCATCCATTGGTGCGCTAATAGGCGGAATATATGCTTCCGGAAAACTGAATGAATTTGAGCAATGGATGCGTTCCATAACTAAAGTCGACATAGTCGCTTTGCTGGATCTTTCATGGGAAAAGACCGGCCTAGTGAGAGGCGACAAACTTATCAACACCTTGATCGATCTAGTTGGAGATCAATTAATAGAAAATCTTCCAATTTCATATACGGCTGTTGCGACTGATGTGAAAGGCCATAAAGAAATCTGGATAAAGTCAGGTAGTCTTTTTGATGCCATGAGAGCATCGTTCTCAATACCCCTTCTATTCACTCCATTTAGATACAAAGGAGTCGATCTTGTTGATGGAGGAGTTCTAAATCCTGTGCCCATTGCCCCGACCTTTGGTGATGAGACTTATATGACCATTGCCGTAAATCTGGGTGGTCCGGCGGAGAGCCAAGAAAAGCTGAGTGCCATCAGGGCTGCTCCCACGTTCCCTTCATCCCAGTTTCATAAAAAGATCAATCAATTTATAAACCGTCTCCAACAATCCGTGACAAGCGGCGGTCGAGATTGGGGGGCGTACGATATCGCCATTCAGGCATTTGAGGCCATGCAGGGCACGATAGCACGACAAAAACTTGCTGCTTATCCACCAGACGTTGTCATAGAGATTCCCAGAAACGCATGTCAGACGTTGGAATTTGATCGGGCATCCGAGATGATTGA